>JANWYL010000158.1 GCA_025056955.1 Sandaracinaceae bacterium
AATGAGGGGCAGGGTTTCTGCAGTCAACATGCTCTTCATCGGTGCATCGAATGAACTCGGTGAACTGGAAAGTGGGCTCACTGCTGCATGGCTTGGAGTGGTTCCAGCTGTGGTTATTGGAGGAATTGGTGCAATTTTTGCCGCAGTGGTATGCGCTTGGCGTTTTCCAGAGTTGCAACGTTTCGATCGATTGGATGCCAAAGCCTAGGGGCCATCTCCTTTTGTTGGTTAGAGGATCCTCCGAGAAGAGTGGAAGAAAGCGAGCGAAAGAGAAAAAGAGCCTACCATCGAACCTCAGTTTGGTGCATCCTACTGCATGAGCCCATGGCCGGTTCGGGTTCGGAGCGAAGCAACGTGCGTGCGCCGGATTTGGACGAATTCGATGACGAAGAGATGGAGGCGACAGCAGTTGGAGTTGATCTCTTCAAAAGCGAGGCGATTCCAAATTATCCAGCTGTGGCGCGGCTGGGGCGCTACGAGATTTTGGGCCGCATCGCAAGGGGGGGGATGGCTGAGGTGTACTTGGCACGGGCACGCGAGGACGACGGTACGGTGCGCCACGTGGTGCTGAAAAGGGTGCTCACTGAGATGCAGCATGACAGGCGCATGCGCGAGATGTTTCTCGAAGAGGGTCGAATCGCCTCGCGTCTGTACCACCCGAATGTGTGCCATGTCTACGATGTCGGTGAGGCCAATGGCATTGCCTACATGGTTCTCGAGTGGGTGCATGGCCCATCCCTTCGCGATGTGGTCCGGCGGCTCAAACAACACAACACAGCCCTTTCACCTCTTCTTTCAGCGCACATTGCAGCAAAAATTGCGAGTGCCCTTGACTACATTCATAACGCTCGGGGAATTGACGGAAAGCCCCTTGCGATCATTCACCAAGATGTAACCCCCCATAACATCATGCTCAGCTGGAAGGGGCAGGTCAAACTGCTCGACTTTGGAATTGCAAAAACCCTGACATCTGGCGCAAGCAGAACGCCCCAAGGCAAGTATGAATACATGTCACCTGAGCAGGTTCGAAGCCAGCCGATCGACTGGCGGTCTGACATCTTTGCGCTAGGGGTCTGCCTTTACGAGATGCTGACCGGGATTTCTCCATTTGAGAGAGAAAGCGTGCCGCAAATCATGACAGCGATTGTCGAGGAAAATCCGCCTTCTTTGCGCTCGATTCGACGGGAAATTCCAGAATTGCTCGAACGAATTGTGTTTAAGGCTTTGGCCAAGCATCCTGAACACCGGTTTCGCACTGCAGGCGAAATGCAGCATGCGCTTGAGGAGTGGATCACAAGGAACGGTGGGCCCGTTCCTGATGTGCGCTTGGCTTTGGTGATCGGCAGCTATTTTCAGGCTGAAGAAAAGGCCCCTCTCAAGCCTGGTGCTGCTCAATTCACAGGAACTTTTGGCGCGCTTGTGGCTGGTTTTGAAAGCCCCATCGTTCAAGAGGAAGGGGAGAAAGTGGATGGATCCGCTGATGAACTCCCTTCAACTTCCTCCACGCCCCGCTCTTTGCGACAAAGGTTGTTCGATCGCTTCTTCGATATGCCTCCCCTCTTTGCTTTTCTCTGGACCCTTGGCGCTGGAAGCGTGCTTCTTGCGCTCTTTGTGGTGATTTATCTCCTTTGGGTGAGGTGAGGACTTTGCGAGAGCATTTCCTCTGAGCCAAAAGTACTGCTTTTTTTGGGTTTTGGTGGTAGAGTGGCTGCTGTGAATGGAGCTGATCGAGGATCGAACCTCGGGCAGGTAGGGTTGATCATCGAGCCTAATGGCGTGGTCCGAGCGCTTGAGGGAAAATCAAAAGACTTTTGGGCTCAGCGGAGGGGACGTTATGAGGTGGTTGGAGATGCAGGTGGAGAGCTTTTGATTCTCAAGCGTCACCCCGAACGCAAATTGCTCATGGCAGGTGAAATCGTTGCAAAAACCATGATCCTTGAAGTGATCAACATTGCTGCATCAACTGGTTGGCGAGGGGAACTGTACATCTGCTCTCCAGAAGCAACGAGGGTGCTCGGGATTGACCAAGGGGTGTTGCGCTATGCACGAAGCGATCACCCAGACGATCGATTGGGGCAGGTGATTTATCGGAACGGGCTTATTAGCCGCGCTGAGCTCGATGAGTTGCTTGAGGCGATTGAGCCGGATCGGCGCATTGGCCACCTTTTAATCGAAAGAAAGATCCTCACTCAAGAACAATTGTTCCAGCAGCTTCAAAAACAGGTCGAGCAAATCTTTTTTTCGGCCCTTGTGGTTCAATCGGGGGTGTACGCCTTTTTGTCGGAGGATCCGTCAAATGCACCAGCTCACACCGTCCACATCCCAATTCCTGGGCTTCTCATGGAGGGGGTTCAGCGGATCGATGAGATGGCGCTCTTTAGGGAACGCATTCCGCATGATGATTGGGTGCCTGAAATCCAGCAACGGATAAGCCTTGTCGATTTAGACGACAACGCAAAATTGGTGTTGGTTTACGCCGACGGTACGAGGAGCATCGAAGAAATAGCGAGAGAGAGCGGCCTCGGCATATTCCATACCCTCAAAGCGATCTATGGGCTGCTTCAACAGGGGCTCATCGTGCTTAGGCCTCCTCGAAAGGTGGATCCTCAGACAGCGAGGCGCTTGGTCGAAGAAATCAACTCGATCTTGCGGGACATCTTTCTTGCGGCTGCAGCCTATGGCGCAGTGGCCCGCACCCGCACGGCCATTGAAACATGGATGCTCGGCAGTGACTATGTCCGCATTTTGGGGGCCCATCTCGAGGAGGATGGCTCTCTTGTTCCCGAACAAGTTCTGCGGGCTTTGGAGAATGCTGGGCTCGAGCGGCCAATGGAAGCCCTTGTGCAGGCCCTCCATGAACTTGCTTCTTTTGCGCTTTTTGCTGTCACTGCCACTTTGCCTCGAGAGCAAGGGGCAATTCTCTCTCGTGAGGTCAGCCAGCGGCTAAAAAGGATAAGAATTTAAGCGGAAAGGGGAGGGGGTTGGCATTTCTGTGGCTTGCCCCATCCTCAATTGGCGAATAGGTTTATCCCAAAAAGAGGCAAAAGAGGTTGTCCTATGGACATTCAGGAGCGGCTTACCGCTTTTGCGATGCTTGGGGCCACCTGGGTGATGTGGTTGCTCGTGGGCCTTTCCGTGATTGCGGTGGCTTTCATCATCGAACGTACCTACTTTTACGCGGTGACAAGCGATCACTTTGGGAAATTGCTCAATGCGCTTCTTGAAAAGCTTAAGGCTGGGGACATTGAAGGCGCGCGGAAAGCGATGGAGCGCTCGCGGAGCTTTGAAGCGAGGGTTGCGCTTGCTGGGCTCAACTCGATTGAAGATGGGCCACGTTCTGCTGAGGAACGAATGAACAAAGAACTCATCCTCTCTCGTTTGTCGATGGAACGCAACCTCGCCTTTTTGGGAACGGTTGGAAACAATGCCCCATTTGTGGGCCTGCTTGGCACTGTGATCGGGGTGATTCGGGCGTTTCACGAGCTCAACGAATCAAAAGGACAAGTCAGCGCAGGGCTTATGGCAGAAATCGGTGAAGCCCTTGTGGCCACAGCCATTGGCCTGCTTGTGGCCCTTCCTGCCGTTGCGGCTTTCAATGCCGCTCAACGTGTGATCAAGGCAAGACTGACTCGGGCGGAGGCCATGAGCCGTGAGGTGCTCGCTTACATGAAAGCCAATAACAAAAACGGTGCTTCCAAGGAAGTGGAGGGCTGAATGGGTGGAGGTACACAAGGGGGAGCTGACGACGAAATCATCACAGCAATTAACGTCACCCCTTTGGTTGATGTGGTGCTTGTGCTGCTCATCATTCTTATGGTCACAGCGAGCTACATCGTTTCTCGCGCGATTCCAATGGATTTGCCCTCGGCCCAAGGGGAGGGTGCTCCGCCACGAACCCTTGCCGTCTCTATTGATTCAAAAGGAGATCTCTTCGTGGATGCGCAGCCAGTGAACGAGGAACAACTCGTTGAAGCAGTGCGTCGCTACGCGGCTCAGGTTCCAGAGGCCGATCGGCGCGCAACGATTGCAGCAGACGCCCGAGTCACCCATGGCCGGGTGGTGCGTGTGATCGATCTTCTTCGGAAAAACCGGGTGACCCGTTTTGCCATCAACGTGAGGCCTGAAGATTTGAGGTAGGCAGCGGAGGGGAGATGTGGCTATGGCATGGGGAGCAGAAAAGGAGGCAAGGAGGACGGGTTTTTGGGGCATTTTGGCAAGCTTTGCAGTGCACTTTGGGGCGTGGGTGCTTTTGGGGAGCTTGCCAAAGCCCTCAGAAATCCTGGCGGCCATCGACATTCCGGTCGAAATTATGGCTGAAGAAGAACCCCAACCCCTGCCACCCCCTCCAGAGCCTGAGCCGACTCCCCACGAGGAGAGCCCCGCACCCGCGCAACCTGTCCTTTCCCCACCAAAGCCAACTCCTGTTCGCCGCCCCGCTCCTCCGAAAGAACCTCCCACTTCCCAGCCTTCTTCTCCTCCGCCTGCAGAGGAGCAGATTGCTGATTTCACAGGGGAAACCCTTACTGTTCCCACCTCCACCTGGGCGAGTGCGGTTGGCAATGGACAAGACATGATTGGCCCCATTGGTGCTCCAACAGGGGTTGTGACGGGCAGAAGGGTATTGGGAGAGCCCACCGGTGTGGTTGGGGGAGGACGTGGAAAGGGAGCACCAGAACCGCCCGAGGAGCCCATCTTTTCTTTGCGCGACCTTCGTGAGCCACCAAGCCCTCCTGAACTTGGTCGCATTCGGGCTGCCCTTGAGCGCCTCTACCCCCCTCGCCTGCGGGCCCTTAACATCGAGGGCAAAGCAGTGGTCCGGATGCGCATCCGCGCAAACGGAGAGGTCGGCCCCATCCGCGTGCGCTCTGCCACAGAGCCTGAGTTTGGCGATGCCTGCGTCCAAGCCCTGAAAGAAGCTGGCGCTTGGAAACCAGGCCTTGGCCCAGATGGCCGACCAGCTGCAACCGATGTTCAATTTGAGTGCGAGTTTGCCCTGGCCCGCTGAGGCCTCTTAGAGCACCTAGCACGCATTTGTGGCTTCACAAGCTGTGCTCCACCGACAGGTTGAAAGGCAAAATTGCCATCCCATCCCGTTAGGGTCAGAGGAGAGGGGACAACAACGGTAATTATTGCCCGGCGGCCCACTCGTGCCTGGTCGAATGCGCAAGCATTGAAAGCCGCTCTCGTACCTGGGCTCGCAGTCGCTCCACCTGCATCGCTCCGTGCACCGCTCGATGCCACAGGGATCTGAGTTATGACAAGCCCGAGTTTGGCCTGGGGTACACGCGCCCGTTTCTCCGGAGCAGGTGCTCCATGAAGACCACTCCCTCCACGTGCAACTTGCTGTGCATGTGCGTGTGCGCATCTGTTGGCCACACCTTCCACAACTCCGTGTCTGGGTTTCTGTTGCCCCAGGGGTGCACTCACCGCTTTCACCCATGCAGGGACCCCACTCAGAAAATGGGCCCCACCGACAATCGTCGCCGCAACGCCTGCTTCTCCTTTGTGTTCCCGTTGAGCAACGTCCACACGGGCGTTCTTCATTTTGGACTTCGCCAGGGGTGCACTCACCTTCACCCGCGCATCTCCAAGGAGTCCAACTGCAATCGTCCGTGCATTCTCGGCGCCTTCTTCCGCATCTTCCGCAACTTTCTCCAAGCTCATAAGTTCCGGGACTGCATACGCCTCCCATGCACTCACCATCGTCAACCCACCTTCCACCCATGCACACCTGTCGCTGCATGCCACACCGAGGACAAGGTATCGTTCGAGGTGGGCTTCCCTCCGCACACTCACAACTCGTTGGTGCACTGCATGGCATCCATCGACCATTCATGCATCGCTCGACACCGCTTCCGCACTCAGTGCTACAAGGCCGCTCTGCATTTCGGCCAACGCTTGCATCCAGGTCGTTACAGTCTTCGGTCTCGGCGATGCCATCGCCATCAGTGTCAACAGAGGGTGCCTGGCATCGTCCTTCGATGCAATTCATGCCCTTTGGACACGGGGGATTGCATGAGGAGGGAGCGTCCTCTCCGGGCAAAATCCAATCATCGTCATCCTGCATATGGGTATCGCGGGGCCTTGGGCCTGCATCGCGAGAAGTTTCGCTGGAACGGCCTGTGGCGCAACTGCTAAGGAGAACCAAGGCAAGCAGCAAATTGGTCCTCAAAAAAGGCAAGGCCTTTACCTTTTGGATTTGCTCGAGCACTTGGAACCTCTGAGAAGTATTGTAAGCTTGAAATAGAACTCACAAGACCCAGAGGCAGCACGATGCGCTTAGGAATGGTGCTTGGTCTTGCTCTGATCACAGGAGTGGTTGGGGCGTGCGAGAGGGGTAGGCGAGCGATTTGGTCCGCCTCTGAAGAAAGTGCTCAACAAAAAAACTTGGCTTTGAGGGCTGACAATCAACACGAACCCCTTCCGAATTCATCCCCAACGCTTTCCGCCCATGGTCCAGGCAATCAAGAAAGCCAAAAGTCCTCTGGACCATCCACCTTGGCTTTTCAAGGGCTCGACGAGGCGTCTCGACAAGCGCTCAGGCAACTCACCTTTCCCGTTCTGCTTTTTCCTTCTTCCTACCGTTTTCAGGTGTTGGCCACCGATGGGCAACCTTGGGTGGTTGTGAGGGCTGAAGGAGATGGTGTTTTTGCTGTACTCCATGGGAGTGTCCTCGCCTACGATGCACTCGATGCAGAAGAACGTGCTCAACTTCCCCCTCCTTCTCATGTGGTGAGGGGACAACCAGCAAGGCTTACCACCAATGAGGGCATCATCACCATTGCTTGGACTGAGGGGGGTGTGAGTTGGTCCCTTGACCTCGAATGCGCGCGCCCAGCCGTGGATCCACGGTGTAATGATAACCGTTTCATCTTGGATCTTGCAGAGCAGCTCATCCGTGTCGATCCACGCCAATCAAAGAAGCAATAAAAGGAGACGCCAATGAGGTGGGTGCTTGGGCTTTTTGGAGCTTGGGTGATCTCATGGAATTTTCCGGCCCATGCCCAGTTCACCTATCAGCCACCAGGGCGTTTGGTTGATGGCTCAGGGATGGGCAGAGTTGATTACCGGGTTTATGCACCAGACATCCGCTTTCCAATTCGCGACGCACCTGCCTATGCCAACTCTCAGGTTTGGGGTGTTGGTGGAGCGAGCGGCCCACGGGGGAGTCAATGCGACCCACGCAACTACAGCTATCCTTGGTGGGACAATTACTGCGAAACCAGAAGCTGGGACATGCCACTTTGCCCGACGGGCCGGGGGCATCAAGGGCAAGACATCCGTCCATCC
>JANWYL010000159.1 GCA_025056955.1 Sandaracinaceae bacterium
CTAGCCGCAAGATGCTTGGAAGATGGAGTTGCCCGTCTCGGGATGCCACCCTTTGGCGATCCAATAGCCGTCCAAGCGCTTGGACATGATCGAATGCACGTGTTCGACAAGCTCGGGAATTGCAGTGTCTGGGAGGCCTTTCGTTGAAACAGGCGCATCGCAGTAAACGGTGACCTCATGCCCTGGTCTGATGATCCAAGAGCCCTTGCGCATGACTTCGAATGCGCCTGTCACTGTGGTGGGCACAATCGAGAGCCCGAGATCGCGGGCAATGAAGAAAACGCCCTTTCGGAAGGGCCTCAGGCGCCCTGTCAAGGTTCGATGGCCTTCGGGGAAGGCGAGGATCGAATGCCCTTTTTCGACTTCCTTACGAATGCGGGCAAGGATTTCAGGAGTCTGCCCCTGCGCGCCAGGCCGCACAGGAATCGTGCCACGGGCCCGCATGAACCAACCGTAAAATGGAATCCGAAAGTGGCTTTCGAGTTCGATTCCCTGCTTGAAGTGGGGTGTGGCGTTGTACATCCACACGTGATCGAGGTGGTTGGTGTGGTTTTGAACAAAGAGGTAGGGGGTGCTTGGGTCGACGGCTGGATCAACCACCGCTCGCCAACGCGTGCCAGTCAGGCGGATTTGGGTGCGACAGTACCAGCGGTTGAGCCACTCGATGCGGTCTGCCCCGAGGAGAGCAGAAAGAACTCCCATTAGGGGGAGGGTGAAAGCAAGATATGAGAGGCCAACCGTCCAAAGACCAATTGAAACCAACTGCTCACCCAAGGTGGCTTCTTTGAAGGAAGCAGCAGGAAGCCCGTAAACATTGCTTGGGTGTTCGCAGGTTTGTTGCTTGGTGTTGATGGAAATGGTGGCAGGCATAGGCATCGCTAAATTTTTGTTCACACGAACCAATCGATGGCATGGTGCCTCACCTCGATGCGGCTTATCGAGAGGTGAAGGATCTCACCATCAATCATGCACGGAATGATGGGAGTGGCTGGTTCAAAACTCACCCACTGAGCGCGGCGTTGCTCAACCTGTGGGTTAAGCGTGTGAAGGCCGAAGAAAATGCCAGGGAAACTCGCAATCCAAGCGAGGCGAGGCATGGGTCCAATTCGGATGATATCGAGTTCACCGTCGTTGACAACAGCGCGCGGCGCCATCCGCATACCTCCCCCAGTTGAGGTGCTGTTACAGAAGGCAAGGAGAAGGAAGGGGCGCTCGTCTCTGGGTGTGCAATTCGTTGTGAAAGGGAGAACCAGTGGGTGAAGGCGCATGGTCTCTTCAACCACGGCCACCACATAGCCAAGGCGCCCAAGGCTTTTGTATTTCTCGTTTGTCAATGCACCAGCTTGAGCAGCAAAGCCAAGCCCCACCAGGTTGTAAGAAAAAATGGTGCCGCCAGAGTGGGTGATTTGCAAAAGATCAACTGGGTGTTTGTTGGCCTTGGGAAAGTGTTTGACAGCTTCTTTGGCGTTTCTGATTCCGAAGTCCCTCAAAAAAGAGTTTCCCGTACCCAAGGGAATGGCTGCAAAAAATAATCGAACACCTTCAGGAGCAAGTGCGAGGGCACCGTTGATCACTTCGTGAGCAGTGCCATCACCACCGATCGCAAGAAAAGCACGGACACCTTGGGAGGCGGCTGTGGATGCGATTGTGTAAGCATCGCCGGGCCCTTTGCTGTAGACCGCCTCAAGGCGCACCCCTTCCCGCCTAAGCTCTTCGAGCAGTTGTGGTGCCAAACGCCTGGCCCGCCCTGCTCCAGCCTCAGGATTGATGATGGCCAGCCACTCGAATTCCATCACGGCGCGATTGCCCATTTTCACTTGCCCTCGCACTCCTCAATTCGCTGAAAGCACATGGTGAGGAGGAGGTGGTGATGAGTGGCATCCAGCCACTGCCTCCGGGCTCGACCCTTTCTCTAAGCGCTTGGGCCAAGGGCTCACGCTTGATTTTGAGCGATGCAGTGCGCGGAAAAGGATCCCGCCAAAGCACAAAGGCTTGAATTCGCTTATGTTCCGGCAAATTGCGGTTACGCATCGCAAGCTCCGATCGGAGGTGTTCTGGCTCAAGCCGTGAGCGGACCACGGCAAAGAGCACTTCTTGGGTGAGGTGATGGCGGCGAGGCCAGACATAACCCGATGCGAAGACACAAAGCTCATCGACTTGGGGGATGCCCTCGAAGGCTTTTTCGATGTCTTCGGGGTAGACGTTCTTCCCACCCGGCGTGACGATCATGTTCTTGATGCGCCCAACGAGATGGAGGTGGTGACTGGCATCGAGCCATCCGAGGTCTCCTGTTCGCAACCAGCCGTCCTCGGTGATTGTGGCCTGCGTGAGCTCAGGATCATCGAGGTAGCCAGACATGAGCGTTGGGCCTCTGATCCACACCTCGCCCACTCCATCCTCATCCAACCGGGTCCCAGAAAGGGGAGCAATCCGCACTTCGATGCCTGGGAGAGGGCGTCCCACTGAGTCGGCCCGAAATGGATGCATGTCTTGAAGAGTAGCAACGGTGCAACATTCGGTGAGCCCGTAGCCAATCACAACGGGGAGACCGAGTGCATAGAAGCGTTCTGCTCGTCTAGGATCCACAAATGCACCACCCGCAAAAATGATCTCAAGGTGATCACCCAGCGCGCGCTTGAGGGGAGCGATGGTGGGTGAAGAAGGTGAGATCCCAAGCAAGCGGTTGAATTGGGCGATCCCATCCACCAAGGTGCGCTGCCACTTGGGGCGCTTGTTTAGTTCTTCATCAAAACTTCGCTCGATTGCTTCGAGAAGCGCGGGCACGAAAGCAGTGTGGGTGATCGCGTGTTCCCTCAGGGTGGAAAGAATGAACTCTGGTCGGAGCGTTCTTTGGTGCACGACCGAGGCCCCGCATGCCAGTGGGCCGATGAAACCAACCATGAAGTCAATTGCATGGTTGGTTGGGAGGATCGAGAGCACCCGATGACCCGGACGCAAAGGGTACAGTGCCATCAGGGCTTCGAGTTGGGAAAGGTAAGCCCCGTGGGAGAGCATGCACCCTTTGGGGCGGCCTCCTGTGCCAGAGGAGTAGACGATCGTGGCGATGTCAGAGCGCTTGCGCGCTGCGAGGGGAGGCATGGGGGCTTCTGGCAGGGTATCCCACACGAAAAGCTCGGGGCCGGCTTCCCCGGCTTCGCCGTCGACGAGAAGGGTGGGCAGGGGGGGGCGGGATTTCCAGCGCCGCAAAAGTGGCTTTTCAGTGATGAGAAGCTCAACCTGGGCGTGGGCCAGAAGCTCGCTTTGTTCCTCTGGGGCCAGTTTGGGATCGATGGGAACGAGGATGCCGCCGCAGCGGAAGACTGCAGAAGCAGCAATCAGCCAGCGGCTTTGGTTGCTGAGCACAATGCCAATCCGCGGCCCACGGAGCTTGCCTCCTTTGGCTGCGCTTGGGAGACCAGGATGGGGTGGCACTTCGGTCGTCCGTTCCCACGAAAGATCGAGGCGGCAGAGCCAGCTCGCGACGCGGGCCGCTTCTCGCTGCATGTCTTCATAGCTCAACCGGCGGCTTTCTGTTCCTCGATCGAGCTCAAGCAATGCCAGGGCTTTCTTCCATCGGAACCAGGCATCCGAAAGGAGCTCGCCCAAAGACTGATAGCGCGCCGCCTCAAGCATGCTTGACCCTCCGCGATATCACCTCGGCCAAGCCTGCAAAAGTGCGCACATCCTGCACTTCGTAGTCTGGAATTTCAACACCAAATTCGCTTTCAAGCGCCGAGAGCAAGCGCATGGCTTCGACGCTATCGATGTCGAGGGCTTCAAAAAAATCCTGCTCGGGGCGAAGCAACTCCCGAGAACACCCAAAACGCCGCGCGGCAAGCTCAAGCAAGCGCTCTGTGATCGCTTCATGCTTCATGGGAGACTCTCCTTGAAAGCTTGAGGGGGTGGGGGTAGGTAGGGCATGGGGTCTTCGGAGTGCACAAAGTGCTCAAGCGCTTTTTGCACCCAAGGCGTGATGAAACGCTCGAGAAAGATTTCTTGCTCTTTTGCGAGCATGGCCTCCGGAACTTCTTTGATAAAGCGCTTGGCGGCTTGAAAAGCGCCGCCATCGAAGCGAAGGGCTTGCTCGGCCATTCGGCGAGCGATGGCAAGTCCCTCCTTTTCGTTGGCAAGATGTGCGACCAGGCCAAGCGCATGGGCCCGCTCAGCCCCAATCGAACGGCCAGTGAACACGAGATCCCGGACGATGGCATTTCCGACTTCGCGCAGAAGCCGCGGAATGCCTCCAAAACCAGGGACAAGGCCAAGGCGCAGCTCCGGGAACGCAAAGCGCGCGCTTCGTTCGGCGACGATGATGTCGTGCGCGAGGGCCAGCTCGAAGCCGCCGCCAAAGACAAAGCCATGGACCATTGCGATGGTGAGAAAAGGCGCCTGGTCAATCGCATTCATCACTGCATGGATGCGTCTCAGAAAACGACCCACCTCAGCTTGACGTTCTTTTTCGCTCACCCCTTGGGCGATCGCTTGCGCGTTTTCGGCATAAAGCTCTCGGAGATCGGCTCCTGCGCAAAAACCTCGCTCCACAAGCGAATGGGTGATCATCGCGCGGATGGGATGGCGCTCGAAGGTGCCCCTTTCGCAAAAAGAAGCCACTTTTTCCAGGGCCTCAAGCATTGAGCGGCCGATTTCATTGCATGGCTCTTTGGCAAGCTGGACTTCCAAAACCCCTTCTTTGAACTCCAAGTTGATGAGTGCTTTTCCCTCTGCCATTTCACACCTCAAGCGGTTTCGACACCTTTCGAAGCGGCTTCGAAATAACCCTTTTCGATAAGCCCAGCGAAGCGGGTTTCAATGGCCTTGCGGCGCACTTTCATGTTGGCTGTGAGCAATCCGCTTTCCACGCTCAGCCTTTCTGGCAAGCGAATCCACTTCCGAATTCGGCGGTAGTGGGGAAGGCTTGGGTTGAGGGTGGCGAGGGCTTGATCGGCCTGCTTTGGGTCAAAGTCACCAGAACAGAGCGCGATGAGGTAGGGACGCCCGTGCCCCACAACCACAACGTGTTCAACGCCTGGAATCAGGGCTTTGAGCTTTTCTTCAAGGGGCTCGGGCGGAACATTGTGGCCAGAGCTCAAAACGATCAGGTTTTTCGTGCGCCCAATGAGTGCCACACTCCCACTTGCGTCGATCTCGCACTGATCACCCGTGCGAAACCAGCCATCCTCGGTGAAGGCGGCACGCGTGGCTTCCTCGTTTCGGAAATAGCCTGAAAAGATATTCGGACCTCGCGCGAGAAGCTCGCCTTCAGCGCTCATTTTGAGCTCCACGCCAGGAATCGCCCACCCCACGCGTCCAGGGATGACCGTATCCTTCCGATCGATGGTAAGAATCGCCGTGGTTTCGGTAAGCCCATAGACCTGGTAAACCGGAATGCCAAGGAGCTCAATAAACCACCTTTGAAGATCCTCGGCGAGCGGCGCCGAGCCACAGATGAGCCCAAGAAGGCGCGGCCCAAAAGAGCGCCGAATTCTTGCAAGGATCGTGTGCTTGGCCAGGGATAAAATCAACTCGTCTCGGATTTTCGGTTTTTGCCCACGGGCTTTGCACTCCCGGCTCCTCTCCCAAGCCCGCACTGCTTCTTCATAGAGCCAGAGGATGGGCCGGGGCCCCTCAGCCAAGCGGCGCTCAATCCCTCCCCGAACGCGCTCAAGCAGGGCAGGCACGTTGAGAAAATATTCAGGCTGCGCCGCCTGGATCGACTCCATCAGGCGATCGAGCGCACGCACGATCCCAATTCCGTTTTCACGAAAAAGACAAGCCCAAAGCAAAAGACGAGAGCCTGCAAAGCAAAAGGGGAGGTAGTGGATGACACGGTCCTCCCCTCCAGGTGCCCCTTTGAGCTCTGAAAGTCGGGCATCAAGAATCGGCAGCATGAACTCCACGTTGGCCCTTGAGAGCATTACACCTTTTGGCTCACCCGAGGTGCCAGAGGTAAAGATGATCGTCACCGTTTCAGATGGTGAAGGGGTGTGCACCTTCTCAAGATGGGTTTGACGAGGCTCAATAAAAAGCCTATCCCAATGCACCCAAGGAATTCCCTTGCCTCTCACCCAAATCAAACCATCGATATCACCCGATCCACCATCCCCTGCACCGAGGAGCTGTGCATGTTCTTGGCTTTCGACGATCACAAGGCGCGGTTCGGCATGCTCTAGGATGAGCCGAAGTTCGGACGCCACTTGACGGTGATAGAGCGGCACACACACCGCACCGCATGCGAGGATGGCAAGATCGCATGCCACCCATCGTGCAGCATTTCCTGCAAGCAAAATCACCCGATCGCCTGGTCCAACCCCCCGCTTACGCAAGCCCAAAATGCACGAATTCACCATCCATCGCAACGACTCACCGTCGATCGGTGTCGGGCGATCTCCTTCCCACTCAATCACAAAATACCGGCGAGGAAATTTTTCCATCCCACGAAGAATCCTTTCAACGAAAAACATCTTCACCTCGATCGCTAGGGTTAGTCAGGCAAATTGTTCAACAATCTTCATTTGAAGCTCTGGTAGGGGTGGAAGGTGTTTCCACGGGTCACCTCCCTCACCAAGGTCTTTTTTGAATGGAAACTCAGGGTGATGCTCACGGATGTGATCGACCACGATGGCCCCCATCCTCCCCATGATCTCGAGGTGTCGCACCACCATTCGTTGGTTGATTTCTTTCTCCTTTTCGCTCTCCTTGATCAACCGAAGGGCTGCTTGGATCAACTTTCCCTCAAGGGCAGGATCGTCGACTTCGATCGCGAGCTCAGGGCTTCCCCTGTCTCTCATCAGGTTGCGAATGCGCTCATCCATTGTCACACCGATGGCTGGAACCCCCTGCGGCATTGAGCAAACGATCGCATGGTAGCGAGAGCTCACAATCAGTGAGGCCCTCCGCAATAAAGAAACCACTTCAAACATGTCATGCTCATCGCTTCGCACAAAGGGCCAACTTTGGCCAAGCCCCGAAATGACTTCACCAAAACGAATGCCAGCCTCTCGATCCAAGGCTTCCATCGCCACAACCACTGGGAACAACTTAAACCGCCTGGCGATCACCCACGAAGCCCTTGCGAGGTGATTGATGTAAGTCGAAAACTTCTTTTCAACCTCAGGGCCATCTGTGTGAAAGTAAATCGAGCGGAAGTGGATGTGGTCATAGTGTTTGGTGGCTTTGTTGATCATCGCTTTCCATGGGCTTGGTCGCACGGGCCACCAAAAGGGGTTGATGGGGCAAACGATCAACACCTTTTGCTTTCCATCCCA
>JANWYL010000015.1 GCA_025056955.1 Sandaracinaceae bacterium
ACAATCGAGGAAGGCACCCTCTTTGGAGAACTCCACCGGCAGGGACGTCTCCCTCTTGCAAGCGAAGATGAGGTGGCAGAGGCTTACCTTGCGATCGAAGCCCATCTCGAGCAGTTGGGATTTGAACACTACGAGGTCTCAAACTACGCCCTTCCAGGAGAGCGTTCGATCCACAATTTTCACTATTGGCAATGCGGGGCTTACCTTGGCCTTGGGGCAGGGGCTGTGGGCTGCCTTGAGGAAGAAGGGGGCTGGGCCAGGCGTTGGAAAAACGAGGCATGGCCTGAGCGCTATCTCGGGAACTCCGGTCTCACCGAAGCATGGTCTGAACGGCTTTCACCAGAAATGCGCATTCGAGAGGCCTGGATGCTTGGGCTTCGCACCAGCGATGGAGTAGACCCCGCAGGGATCAAAGAGCGTCTTGGCCTCGATCCCACAAAAGGGCGCGAAGAGCAAATCGAGCGAGCGATCGCCAGAGGTGAGCTCAAGTGGACAGGTAAGGCCTTCGTTGTCCCTCGCTCTCGTTGGCTCGTGCTCGATGGAATCATCCGAGAGCTTTTTTAGCTCTTAGCTCTTGAGAATTCTCTTCCATCGAAAAGGCCTCAAGATGCCGCTTTATTTCTCTAGAGACCAAAAACAATCTTTGGACGTGGTTGGGCTAATTCCAAAGTGCTTTTCCCCTTGGCACAGAATGGTAAAAGGAGGCTTTTTGCGATGGGCAGTTACTGCATTTGGCACCATCTTTGCCGTTAGCGGAACTGCTTGCGTGGCTCAAGAAGATGAGACCAAACCCCCTCAAGCGCCTGGGCAAGTCCTTTTGAACCTACCTGCCGAGCCCCTCATACCCTCCAAAGACCCCCTGCTTTTCCCCTCGAACGTGCGTTTGGATTCTGGTTTTTCTTGGCCCCTTTCCCCAAAAAAAGTCGCGGAGCTCGCTGACGAAAGCATTTGCGCCCAGTGCCATCCCGCAATCGACGCCCAGCACCGGGCAGGACCCCATGCAAATGCCTCACTCAACAATCCATGGTATCGGGCCTCCTTTGAGCGATTGCGTGAAGAAGCAGGTTTGCGAGCAAGCCGCCACTGCGCAAGTTGCCATGACCCCCTTTTGCTTCTGTCTGGTGCCATCGACGCCCCCCTCGACCCTCATGACCCCTTGCTCGCCAAAGGCCTAAGCTGTGCCTTGTGCCACAGCATCGTCGAGGCGAGCCCTGATGGCACAGGAAGCTACGTGCTTCGGCCCTCTGATTTGGAAATTCCCGATCCAAATGACCCAGAATCAGTGGCCCACCACCGTGCCAGGATGGCACCACCCATCTTGCGGAACCCTCTTCTTTGTGCTTCTTGCCACAGGGGCTTTTTGAGTCCCGAACGCACACAAACGGGATCTTTTCTTTTGGGCGTCGACGAAGCAGGTGCGTGGAGGGCATCCGCGTGGGCCGGGCAGCATGCCCAGCGGGTCGATGCCGAAGCAGTCCCAGCGCGTGACTGTCGGGGCTGCCACATGGAAAGGGAGGCTGTTCCACCATCTGAATTTGCAAGAAAGCCGGATGGCAGTGTTGCCTCGCACCGTTTTGCTGGTGGCCATCTCCCGATTGCAGCTCAAAATCACGTGCAAAGAAGCCGGATTGAGGCCAAGCTGAAGCACGCAGCATCAATTGATATCGTTGGCTATCGAGACGCTGGGGGTTCCTTCTTTCCAATCACTTCGAACCCCTCCTTACCCATCGGCGAGCCGATTCTGCTTGAAGTCGTCATCCACAACAAAGGGGTGGGTCACCGCCTGCCAGGAGGTGCCCGCGACATCCGTGATCACTTTGTCGTGCTTGAAATCGAAGATGCCCGCGGTCGTCTCGTTGCAAGCGCTGGAAAAGGGTATTGTGCGGGGGAGGAGAGCGATCCCACTGCCTATGCCCTGCGCACCGCAGTGCTTGACGCAAGCGGCCATCCCGACAAAGAACACCTCGTCCACCGCTTCCACGCCTTGGGGTGGGACCACACGATCCCCCCTCGAGACGCCGCCCTCATCCGATACGAAGCGCATATTCCCTCGTGGGCTCTACCCCCCTTTCGGCTGCGCGCCTCGCTTTTCGCCCGCCGGCACACCCTCTCTTTTTCGCGCTTTGCTTGCGATTCCGCGCTGCAAAAACCAGCCCCCCTCATCGAGCGAAGCGCCCACACAATCGGCCGGCCTCGCATGGATCCCTGCGCCATCGAGCCGGTCGTGGAGCTCGCTCGTTTTGATAGCCTCTCGATCCAAATCGATCTTCCCCATCGCCTTTGGCTTCACGCCCTTGCAAGCAGTCACAGCCGCCAAGAGGAGCTCTTTTTGGCCCTCGAAAGCGCTGAGCTCGCCCTTTCTTTGACCGATGACCCTGCCCTTCGCGGAGCACTCGAATGGATCCGCGGTGAGGTTTTCGCAAAAACAGGCCAGCTCAAAGAGGCGCTTGAAGCCGCTTCGCGCGCAGAGGCCTTGGTCGGGCCCCACCCTGCCATTGACCGCCTCCGCGGCCATGCCTATGCCCAAGTGTGGAATTGGGAGGAGGCGGCCCGTGCATTTGAGCGAGTGGCAGAAGCCGCTCCATACGACACTGAAGCACATCGCGATTTTGCCCGTGCGCTTGGCTCGATCGGAAAAAGCGCCACTGCCCTTCGTGCTGCCACACAGGGCCTTCGCCTTTTCCCACGCGATGAATCGCTTCTGAGAAGCCAAGCCCTTGCCCTCGAAAGGCTGAGCGCACAGGGGTTCCCCGTGGATCCTTCTACGGTTGAAAAAGCCTTTGAAGCCTGGCTTGCCCACCGCCGACATGACAGCGAAACCCAATTGCGTTTGCGCTGTGAGCAAGAGGTGCCTTTGTGCGCAAGAGACCGCATGCCAGTGCCTCGCCTCTCCGTGCGCGTTGTGGAAAGCAGCAAGGCAAGTCCAACACCCACCCACACTTCTTGTGATCGAATGCCCTGAGGAGTGACCCTCTCTCACAAAAAGCGCTAGCCTTAGATCGATGTCAACCGATATCGGATGGCTGCTCCGAGAGGCTGGATTGGAATTGCCTCATGATGGGCAGATCGACGCTCTCGATGCAATTGAAGCAGGCCTGATTTCCGAGGAGCTTTTTGCCGAACTTCTGGCCAAAGCCATCCACAGCGTGGTAATAGACCTCGACAAAGGAGCCTTGGATCCCGCTGCCTTGCAATGCCTTCCTCCCTCAGTGGCCCGTGCCACCCTATCAATTCCTGTGCTCCTCGAAGAAAAGCAGCGCACCTTGCAAGTGGCATTTGCAAATCCCCTTGACCGCTCCTCGATTGACACAGTGCGTCAAGCCACAGGCCTCGAAATCCGACCTCTTGTGGCCCCGCTTTCGGCGGTGCGACGGGCCATCGAGCGAGAGTATGGGGCAATGGAAGAAACCACCAAGCGGATTGAAAAGTGCAGGACCCGGACCCCACTAGGCAACGAAAGTGCCGACGAGCTTGGCTCCTCTGCCACTTATCCTCTTATTCGCTATCAAAGTTCAACGACGCTCGAAGAGCGCCTTGAGGCGCTCATCGATGTTTTGGTCACCAAAGGCATTTTCAGCCAGGAAGAGTTCTTCGATGCCCTCCAGCGTGTGCGGACGGAGAAACGTTAGAACCCCTTGATCCCTCGACTTTTGCCCACCTCGCGCTATTGAGGATAGCGCACTTTTGAGATGAAACACATTTCAAAGTGACTCCTCTTCGAAAGGTCCGCGACATCGCGATAGCGATCCTGCTTCTGGCTCTTCCTTTTTTTGTGTTGAATGCCAGTTTAAAAAATCCAGAAAGCCAAAACTGGCTGGATCGGCAGCTTCTTGCAATTTTCGGAGTGGCCCAGGTGTGGGCTTCCTGGGCCGCCCATGTTGTCTCAGACGCGCTACATGACTACGTTTATCTCGCTGAAGTCAAGGAGGAAAATGAAAGGCTGAGGGCACGCCTTGCTCGCCTTGAAACCGAAAGAAAACGCTTGGTTGAAGAAGGCATTCAGAATCGTCGGCTCAGGGCCCTCCTCCAGCTTCGCGAACGTCTGGGAGGAGATATCATCGCCGCAGATGTGATTGCAAAGGACATCACCTCGCCCCACTTCCGAGTGGCCAGAATCGCTGTGGACCGTGGCAGCCGAGACAGAGTGCGTCCCGGCATGCCCGTGATTTCTGAACGCGGCCTGGTTGGAATGATCCTCCGCACATCTCACCGCTTTGCCGATGTCCAACTCATCGTCGATAGGCGAAGCGCTGTGGACGTGATCGTTCAAAGAACCGGCGCACGAGGAATGTTGCGTGGAACAGGCGAAAACCACCGGTACATGGCGCGGATTCAATACATGAGCCGCGAGGACACAATTGAGATCGGTGATCTCGTCCACACTTCTGGGCTTGGGCAACGCTTTCCCCCATCAATCCTCGTTGGGCAAATCACAAAAATTGTGCGCGCAGATTACGGGCTCTACCAAGAAGTTGAAGTCACCCCTTCAGTCGACTTCTCCCGTTTGCAAACAGTCTTGATTCTCGCTGAGGGAGCACTGGGCGATGTCCTGGTTGAACAAGAACGAAAAACGCCATGAGATTTTTGCTTCATCTCAGTTTGGTGTTTATCGGATTTCTTTTTGAATCGGGGCTTTCTTCCGTGGTGCCCCTTCGGCCATTTGTTCCAATGATCGCCCTTCCTTTCGTTTTGTATCACGGCGTATCACCAAACACAGGTCTCCTTCCCGGGAGTTTTTTCGTTTTTTCCCTGGGTGTGCTGAATGAAGCGATGAGCGGAGAAGCGCGAGGACTCTCAACTTTCGTTTTTTTGGTTTGTTTTTTTCTCATTCGTGCAAGCAGTTTAAAACTCCTCTCGCGGGACTATCCCTTTCAAATTGCAGCCACCTCAGCGATCGCTACGCTGACAAATGGGGTGATGTTTGCTCTCTGCGTCATTTTCGAGCTTCCACCTCCCTTTGATCTCGAAATGCCAATCGATGGATGGATTGGAAGCTTCGCCGAGTTGATTTTGGGGAAGGGGAGCATGCTGCTTAGCGGGCCCATTGAGAGCCTGCTTGGGATGTTTGCTGGAGGAATTGCCACAGGAATGGTTGCACCTTTTGCATACGCTGCCGCTTCGCGCATCGAAGCAGGTTGGCGAGCAAGTCGACACCCGATTCGTGAGGGATGACATGCATCTTTTGCCCCAGCGTCGCGATGTTGCGGAATTTCGCAAGCGCTATAAGTGGATGGCCCTTTTCGTTTGCCTTATCTTCATGGTTTTGTACGGACGCGCAATCCAACTGCAGATATTGGATCACGATCGATACCTCAAAGTGTCTTATGAAAACATCACGCGTTATGTTCCCATTCCGCCCACGAGAGGAATCATCCGTGATACGAAGGGCCAAATTCTTGCCACAAATCGTCCCTCCTATGATGTTTACATCATACCCTCTCGTCTAGGGCCAAAGGATCCAGAGCTCATCGCCACGCTTATGGGGCTCACGCCCGAAGAAAAGCGTCGCTTCTTTAACGCACTCAACTCGATTCCAGCGCGTCGAAGAAGTCACCAAATTCGCTTTTTTAGCGATATTTCAAGGGAACAGTTGGCTGCGCTTCAAACACACGTCAATGACCTCACCCATCGGCAGGGGCGGCGGGAAGTCAGTGCCATCGAGATTGTGGTTAACCCCGTGCGCACCTATCCTTTTCGATCCCTTGGAGCGCACATCATAGGCTACCTCAATGAGATTCAAAGCGACGAGCTCCCATCTCTAAGGAATGCGGGATATCGGCTTGGGGACCGCATCGGGCGAACAGGCATAGAACAAGCGTGGGAGCATGTTTTGAGAGGACGTCGGGGGCATCGGAAGTACCTCGTTGACGCCGATCTCAGCCGCTCTGAAAAAAGTCAGGCAATCGAAGTCGAAGAAGCAATCCCAGGCCGTGACATCACGCTTTCGATTGATATGGACCTCATGCGCATCATCGAGCGGGCGATGAGGGGCCATCCTTCGGGCGCAGCCGCTGTGGTCGACGTCAACACAGGGGCCGTTCGCGCCCTTTTTTCGAAACCAAGTTATGACCCAGAAATCATGTCCACGGGCATCTCAATTGAGGAGTATGCGGCCCTTCGCGAGGACCCCTTCCGGCCACTCATCGACAAGACCCTCTACGAAGCGTTCTTTCCTGGTTCTGTCTTTAAGCCTTTCAGCGCAATGGCTGCCCTTGAGGAAAAACTCATGGATCGAAGCGAAAGGGTTCGCTGCCACGGGAGCTATCGCTTTGGGGGGAGAGACTTTCCTTGCAACGTAAGGGGGGGCGCATGGTGAAGTGGACATGCGAGGCGCCTTGGTCCAGTCATGCAATGTTTACTTTTACGCACTTGCCGAGCGCGTTGGCCTCGAACGCATCGCCCGGATTGCCCAGGATTTTGGCTTTGGACGAAGAACAGGAATCGGCATCAACCACGAATCGGCAGGTTTTATCCCAACACGTGTTTGGTATGACCAACACAAAATTCCGTGGCGAGGAGGGTTCGCTTTGAACAGCGCAATCGGCCAAGGAGATACCAAAGCCACCGTGATCCAAATCGCAATGGCGTATGCAGCAATTGCAAATCTTGGAAAGCTCTTTGTTCCACAACTCATCGAGCGCGTAAGTGGCCCTGATGGCATGGTCTTGGCGTCTTTTCCGCCTAGGTTGAGAAGGCGAGTCCAAGTTTCGAAAGAAACCATTGCCTTCATTGCGGATGCCTTGCGCGGTGTGGTTGATGATCCAACGGGCACAGCTTATGCCGCTCGCTTGCCCCATCTTAAAATTGCAGGAAAAACAGGAACAGCTCAGGTCTTTCAGCGGACGCGCCTTGCTGAAGAAGAAAGCAGCCGCCTTGAATACCGCAAGCGGGCCCATGCCTGGTTTGCTGGCTTTGCACCCGCTGAACGACCTGAAATGGCAATTGTGGTCCTTCTTGAGCACGGAGGCTCAGGAGGCCGCTTTGCTGCCCCAATTGCGATCCAAATCCTCAACGAATACCTCAGCCCCCGTCACGAAACAACCAATTCGCTGGCCATGGCAGGGAGTTCACCCTCACAGTCGAATTTAACAAGAAAGAGCCAACACGAAAGAAGAAGCCAATGAATAGCACGATGAGAGGTCCTCGTCAATACTTCGATTGGCCTCTTTTTGTTGCGGTTGCCCTTATTTGTCTGTTGGGTCTTCTCAACCTGTACTCAGCCACAAGCGCTTATCCGGAAGAACTTGGGCAGCTCTACATCCAGCAGCTCTATTGGCTTGCGATTGGAGGTGGGATTGCCGTTCTGGTTGCAGCAATTGACTACCGCCACTACGAGCGCTTTGCTTGGGTTGGTTACGGCGCATGTGTTGTGCTTTTGCTTTTGGTCTTTTTGTTGGCTCCTGAAGTGAGAGGTAGCCAACGTTGGATCTACATCGGCAGTCTCTCACTCCAACCAAGCGAACTCGCAAAGCCCATTCTGATCATCGCGCTTGCCAAGCACCTCCACAACGATCCCAAAACCGAGGGCCGAACCCTCCGGGATCTGATTTTGCCCGCTTTGATCCTTGCAGGCCCAACTTCTCTGATTTTGCTCCAGCCAGACTTGGGCACCGCCTTGATCTGCGCATTCATCTTTGCTTCGATCATGGTACTTACCAATCTCAAGCTCCGTTCTCTTCTTACCCTAATCGGGGGGTTTGCATTGGCTGCGGTGCCGCTCTACACCCTTGCCCTTCAAAACTACCAGCGGGCCCGTTTCGAAACATGGTGGGCGATGATCACAGGCAAGGAAATCGATATTCGCGGCGAGGCCTGGCAGGTGTATCAGTCGCTGGTGGCAATTGGTTCGGGAGGCGTGTGGGGGAAGGGGTTTCTTCAGGGCACTCAAAACCAACATCGTTTTGTTCCAGACACCCACTCGGACTTTCCTTTCTCCGTTTGGGCTGAGGAACATGGCTTTTTTGGGGTGTCATTGCTTTTGGGGCTTTATCTCTTCTTGATTCTTTGGGCCCTTCGCATTGCATCGACGGCCAAGGATCGTTTCGGCGCTGTCACAGCAGTGGGAGCAGCGGCGTTTCTTTTTTGGCATTCCGTCATCAATATCGTCATGGTGTGTGGCCTCTTGCCAGTGGTGGGAATCACGTTGCCCTTCTTCAGCTACGGGGGGTCGAGCCTCCTCTCTTCTATGATCACGATCGGCTTGCTCATGAACGTGTCGATGAGGCGATTTACTTTCTAAAACCCAGCTTTTCGCGTAAAAGGTCAATGGGTGGCCTCAAAATGGGGGCAATGAAAAGTTTATGGTGGTTTTTTGCCTTTTTCTAATCTAAGGCCTTTCCTTCGTCTCAAAGGAGCGAGTGCGCATGCGCAGCTCTTCTGGCTCTTTTTTCACTGCACCCGGTTGGTGGAATGTCGTTTTGCTGATCGCTTCTTGCAATGTGATCGCCAAGCCACTCCACGCCGAGTCAGAGCAGGTACTGGAGATTGACGCCTTCCGAGAGAGGCTAGCAAGCCACGTCCGAAACGAGGATGGCTCAAGCCTGGATCGCTTTTTAAATGGGCTCGAGTCAGGCGCAAGCAAACGGCTTGATGTGTGCGTTGTCCGAGGTTGGCTTGCACTGAAAAGTCAACAGTGGGAAGAAGCCACTTTCGCATTTGAAGAGGCCCTCGCTCTGGCCCCGCCTTGGCTTAGGCCTTGGATCCTCGAGCGCCTCATTCCCATCCTCATTCGAACTGAGCAATTGGAAAAGGCTGAGTCCTTCCTCAACACAGTGCCCTCCCTGCCCCCACCTTTTCAAGCGATGAAGGTTCAGATTCTTGCAAAACGCGGCCGAATCGAGGAAGCCGAGAACGAGCTCAGCTCCGTTCCTCCGACGGCTTCAATCGACATACCCTCTCTTCGGGCGCGCATCGCAGAGGCCGTAAATGCTTTTGGCGACCGCAATCGGGCATTGCGTTTGCTTCGCACACTCCTTCTCGAGGCCCCTCAGCATCCAGAGGCTCCAAGCTGGGAAAGCCAATTGGCGGGGTGGACTGGCCAAAAGGAGCTGAATTGGACGGCCGAAGAGCGGCTTATCAGGGCCAAAAAGCTGCTCGATGCCCATCAAGCCCAAAAGGCCCTCGTCGAACTCGAAAAGATGGGAAGGCCGAGGATGCGCGAAATGCTTCGAGACTGGGCAGCGCTTAAGGGACGAGCGCTTTTCTCACTTCGCCATCGCTATCGAGAAGCGGCCGAACTCCTTGAAGAGGCATGCTCCATCGGGTGCACGGTCGAAGAAGCCTTCCTCGCCGCACGGGCCCGTTTTCGTGGAAGCGGAAGCGAGGATGGCATCGCTGCACTCGCCCGTTTTGCGACGCATCATCGAAACCACCCCTTGGCCATCGAAGCACACCTTCTCATTGCCAAGGAATACGTCGGCGAAGGGAACCTCGAAGAGGCCAAAAGATGGCTTCAACGCACCGAGGGCCTCCAGTCCTCGGGCCACTCCCATTTCCTTAGCGAGCTCTATTGGCGGCTTGGGTGGATCGAGTACAAGCAAGGAAACTGGGGCGCAGCCGCAAGCCACTTCGAACGCTCAGCCAATACAGCTGACTCAGCAATGGAGCAAGCGAAGGGATACTATTGGGCAGCGAAATCCCTCGATAGATTGGGTGAACGACAAGCAGCACAGCGCCTTTTCGAACAAGTGATTCGCGTCGAGCCGCTTGGATGGTATGCACTTTGGGCGATCAGGGCCATTCGCCAAGGTGGTCACGCGCCCGTCTCCCCCCTTCGCACTGAAAGCCTGCCTTCCCCCTCTCTTGTCGCTTCTTTCTCCGATCCTCCGCTTTTTCGCTTTCTTTGGTCGATTGGTTTGGATGAGGAAGCCCTCGAAGTTTTGCGGGAGGAAGAGAGCAAAAACCCAAGGCCACCTTTGCGCTTTTTGGTTGAACGCTATCTCGCCCTTCGCGCTTTTTCTCGGGCAATGCGCCTCGTTGCTGGACACGAATGGCTGAGCTTTCCGCCTCTGAGTGAAGCCCTATGGGTGTGGAGGGCCGCTTATCCGACACCCTATGCAAATGAAGCCAGCCTGGCTGCAAGTGAACAAGGTCTCCCTGAAGCCTTGCTTTATGCCGTGATGCGCCATGAAAGCGCTTTCAATCCAAGCGCGCGAAGCCGAGCAGGCGCAGTGGGCCTTATGCAACTGCTTCCCTCTACGGCACGGCGCATCGGAGCAAAGCTTGGTCTTCCAGTGGCTGACCAGCGCCTGACTGATCCCGCAGTAAACATGAGGCTAGGTGCCTGTTACCTTCGCGAAATGCTCTCACGATGGCCTTTGCCTTTGGCACTGGCCGCATACAATGCCGGTGAACACCGAGTCCAAAAGTGGCGTCAGAAGTGGCCCCTCCCCATCGATGAGTTCGTCGAGCACATTCCTTTTTCTGAAACCCACCACTATGTCCGCAAGGTGGTTGGAAGCCACGCCAGGTACACCTACCTCAAGCGCGTTGAGGAAGGTGGTTCACCTCTCGAATGGCCAGAGCTTGATGACAATGGCAACTTCTTACTGTCTAAATAGCACTGTCTAAATAACACTGCATCATAAAGGAGCACCCGTGGCTCAACAAAACGCTTCTTGAACAGTGGCGCAGGAGGCAGTGGTCGCGCTAGAAAGGCGCTGATGCCGCGAATGGCTGCAATTGATGTGGGTTCAAATGCTTCACGCTTGCTGATCGCTGAGCCTGCTGGTGAAGACGATTTTCGGGTTCTTTACCACGATCGGATTCCGGTGAGGCTTGGCCATCAGGTCTTCATCACTGGCAAGCTCGCTCCATCTGCAATCGAAGCCTGCGTTGAAGCGATGCGTGCTTTCAAACTGAAAATGGAGGAGCACGGGGTTGAGCATCATCGGGCAGTGGTAACGGCTTCGGCCAGGGACGCTGAAAACGCAGATGAACTCATCGACAGGGTGCGAGACCTGGGAATTGCACTTGAAGCCATCGATGGCAGCGAAGAAGCACGGCTTGTTAAGCTTGCGATTTCAAAGCGAATTCCGCTCGAAGGCAAGCGAGCGCTTTTGGTCGATTTGGGAGGGGGTAGCCTTGAACTTTCTGAAGTCCGACACGACGAAGTGCGTTATTCGACAAGCCTGCCGATTGGGACCGTACGCCTTCTTGAGTCTTTCCTTGACAATGGGCAGCCTGTTTCAGAGAAGCAGTACCGGCTCCTCGTTGAATACATCGACCGCATCTTGCAGCCCGTGGCAGACGATTTTTTGAGAAGAAGCTATGACGTGGTTGCTGCTGCAGGGGGAAACTTCGAGGCGATTGCCGCCCTCTGCCCCGGTCCCCCTGGCCTCATCCCATCAATTGATGTGCGCAAGGCCCATCAGCTTCTGCAGCGCATGAAAGCCATGAGCGCTGAAGAGCGAATGCAAGTGTTCCAACTTCGTCCAGATCGAGCAGACGTCATCGTCCCTGCGCTTTGTGTCCTTGATGCCGTGGCCCATATCGCCCGCACCGATCTC
The DNA here is from genome assembly GCA_025056955.1 of Sandaracinaceae bacterium. Classification (GTDB taxonomy): domain Bacteria; phylum Myxococcota_A; class Polyangia; order Polyangiales; family Sandaracinaceae; genus JANWYL01. The sequence goes on from JANWYL010000015.1 coordinate 11,508, forward strand.
TTTCTGGTTCCTGGCGTAGGGGTAAGAGAAGGAATCATCTACGATCTCCTTTGTCGGAAAATCGAAGGACGGGAGCCACAATTTGAGGAACCACAAAGTGTGCGTGCGGCGATTTTGCTTGGGCGCCGCTATCATTTCGACGAGGCCCACGCCACCCAGGTTGATCGCCTCGCTTGCCAACTCTTCGACGCTTTGGCACCCATCCATGGCCTCCCACGGAGCGATCGCTTGCTCCTGCGAGTGGCTTCTTTGCTTCATGATGTTGGGGATTTCATCGAATATGCAGGGCACCACAAGCACACCCAATACATCATCGAGCACTCGGAAATCCTCGGCCTATCCCGGGAGCGACGCCTTGTTGTGGCATGCATTGCCCGTTACCACCGCCGAGCCCCTCCAAGCACAAAACATCAAGGATTTGCTAGGCTCAACGAAGAAGAACGTGAAAAGGTGAAACGGCTTTCAGCGATTTTGCGCATCGCCGATGCCCTCGATCGCGGTCACCGCAGCAAGGTGCAGCACCTTGAAGTGACGCTTGGAAGTCGAGAAATCACCATACTTGTGAGCAGCCGTGAGGATCTCTCACTTGAACTTTGGACGAGTGAGCGAAAGGGAGAGTATTTCGAAAAGCTTTTCCGTCGAAAGCTGCGCTTTCTCGCCGAGCGAAGGGACTAGATGGCTCCATCAACCCTTTTGTGCTAGCTTAAGGCGCGAAAAGAGCCAGTGATATCAGCCCGTGTTGAAGCAAGGCCACTCAAAGCAAATTGGTTTTCTTCTCTTCGTAGTTCTTCGAGCAGTTCAGCACACTCCGGGCGATTGCGAAGATGGGCAAAAAGCAAGGCCGAAGCTTCCATAAAAGCTTTCTCGTAGCTCAGGGCCTCACGGACTTTGGTAGCAATCCGCTCTTTTCCAGCATTGAGCTCATTTTCAAGCGCCTCCCCGTAGCGTTGAAGCTGCGCCCTTAGCTCTTCAATCTGCCTGCGCATCTCCATGGCGCTGCGCTCCTTGATTTGAATGCGTTCATTCACTTCTCTCCACAATTCGTTCAGTATTTCGATCTTGCTCTTTGAGGCGACAGCCATCTCGAAGGCGCTTCGCCACTTTGCCAGGTCCCCACTTGGTCGCTCGTGAAGACGCATCTCCCTCAAGCTTTGCTCGTGTATCAGGCGCTCCTCCTCGAGCCGAGCGGCAATGCGATTGAGTTGCTCGCGTTCCGCCGCGACTTCCCGCAAAGTGCGGGATTCTTCTTCGGCAAGATCTTCGACTTTTCGGCCGATCTCGGCGCGCAAGGCCCGCCCCCTGCGCTCGATGGCATCGATTTTGCGTTGCTGGCTTGCGATCTCCCCCTCAAGCCGCGAAGCGCGAGCAGCCACCTCCCAGAGGCGATCGTTGGCCATCTGCACTTCTTCTGGCACGGCACCAGCAGGGTAGGCACGCGCCAACATTCTTGAGAAGTAAGCAGCCCGCCGACTCCACTCGACCACTCCCAACGTTTGGGCTGGAGGGGGTTGGGGAGGGATGCTCAACTCGGTGGAACTTTGGATCTCCCACGTTGTCGATGGCAAGCTTCGTTGGAGGGCCCGGAGATCTTCAGCCAGGTGGTGGCCATCCCGATAGCGCTTGAGAGGATCCTTTTCGAGGAGCCTCAAAATGATGCGTTCAGCTGCCTCTGGCAAGTCTTTGATAATCGAGCGGGGCCGAGGGGGCGGTGCCGATCGCTGCATCTCGAGCAGCGTTTCACGATCAGGAGCTCGAAATGGGAGCTGACCTGTTACCATCTCAAAAAAGAGCACGCCCAGCGCGTAAAGATCGGAAGCAGGCGTCACGTCCTCCCCTCGCGCCTGCTCTGGCGACATGTATTCGGGTGTTCCAAACACGGCTCCCTTTGGAGCCAAACGAGGATCGCGGGCCAAGGCAGCCAGTCCAAAATCGAGAATTTTTACAAAATCGCGCCGCCCGCCCTTGGTGATAAGCATAACGTTATCGCTCTTGAGGTCGCGATGAACAACGCCCAAATCATGTGCGCGGGCCAAAGCAGCCGTCATCTGTTCAAGGATGTCCGTCGCGCGGGCAAGGGGCATGGGACCTTTGGCGATTTCGGAGCTCAAAGAAGTCCCCACCAAGTATTCCATCACAAGGTAGATATCTCCTTCTTCCGTATCCCCCACGTCATGGATTTCGACGATATGGGCGTGATCCACTCGATTGGCCGCGCGGGCCTCTCTCAGCATCCATGCCCTTAGATGGGTTTCGCCCCGCAAATCTGGGCGAATCAGCTTGATAGCAACCACTCGGTCAATCAGCACATGGCGCGCACGATACACAACGCCCATCCCGCCCTCGCCAAGCAACGCTTCAAGGCGATAGCGGCCAGCGACAACCTTACCGAGATAGGCGTCTTTCACGATTCGCGGGGGGGGCTTTGCAACCATTTGAGCTGAATCATAGCCTGAATTTGAAACTCAGCCCCTCCCCTCTCAATTTGCTTGCAAAAAAGGCTTGCCCACCACCACCTGCTTTCACTCATTCATCGAAGCCCTCCTCAAATAGGCAGGGATATCAAGCATCGCTTCGTCGTGAAGGGCAGCTGGCCCAAAAACCCGTGGAGCAGCTGGGACATGCTCCACTCCAAAGCGCCGGCCACCTTTACCAACCCCTGCTTCGGAATGAGTTGCCGAAACACTTCGAGAAGAAACGGAGGTGTTCTTTGGCGGCGCTGGTGCCGTGACCAAGCCAGGACGCGAAGCCGACCTGTGGCTAGAAGACAGTGTCACAAGTGCATTCCGAGGGCGGCTTTGAACACTTTCCTGAATGACCCCTTCTGGGGTCGCCTCAAGTGGAAAGCCAGTCGCGATGGCTGTGACTTTGACCATATCCCCCATCTGCGGATCTGTGAGCAAGCCAAAGATGATGTTCGCGTCCTCGTGAGCTGCCTGGTGCACAAGGCTTGCTGCCTCATTGATCTCCTTGAGGCGAATGTCTGGGCCAGCAGTGAAATTGAGAAGAATGCCCATCGCTCCTTGGATCGACACATCATCGAGAAGAGGCGAATTGATGGCCATCTCGACAGCATCCAGCGCCCGGCGCTCTCCCTTGCCATAGCCGGTTCCCATGAGCGCCCTCCCCTGCCCTTGCATGATGGTTTTGACGTCGGCGAAATCGACATTGACGATCCCGCTTTGGGTGATGAGATCGGAAATGCCACGAACGGCTTGGACCAACACATCATCAGCCCGACGAAATGCCTCAAGAATCGAGAGATCGGCATCGAGGCCAAGAAGCTTTTGGTTTGGAATTGTGATGATGGTATCGACATTTGCTGCAAGCTCAGCAATGCCCGCCTCCGCGTTTTTCATGCGGCGCTTGCCTTCGAACAAAAAGGGACGCGTGACGACTGCCACAGTGAGGGCACCAAGCTCTCTTGCAATTTGGGCAATCACGGGTGCCGCCCCTGTTCCCGTTCCCCCACCCATTCCCGCTGTCACAAAAACCATGTCCGCTCCCTGAAGCACTTCTTGGATGCGCTCCTTTTCTTCTAGAGCGCTCCGCCGGCCAATCTCCGGGTTGGCCCCCGCGCCAAGCCCCCGCGTGAGCGTTTGCCCCAGTTGAATCTTGATCGGCGCAAGATTAGCTTCGAGGGCTTGCATGTCGGTGTTCGCGGCAATGAATTCAACTCCCTCAAGCCCGCTTTGAATCATCGTGTTGAGGGCGTTTCCGCCGCCGCCTCCTACACCGATCACCTTGATCCGTGCCTGCATTTCATGCGTGTCTTCTGTGAATTGGATATTCAGAGCCATTACATGCCTCCCTTGTTTTGTGTGGCCTCGCCCGGCCACAGAAACTTGCCATTTATTTACTGTCAACTAGACACAACCTCACTTTCTTCTCAAAAGACCTCTCGAAACCACGCCCCGATGCGTTGGGCCCAACTGAGCTGGGGGGTGCTTGGCTTTGGACTCGTTTCAACAGCTGCTGTTGGCACCTCCTCCGCGCGGATCTTCGCTGCTCCATACTTCACGAGGCCCACTCCTGTTGCGTAAGCAGGGCCACGCACGACATCCACGAGCCCACCCACTCCTGTCGGGACCCCTTTTCTAACGGGAAGGCCAAGCACTTGCTCTGCAAGCTCTGCAATTCCCTCAAGCTGGGTGCTTCCTCCGGTGATGACGACCCCGCCTCCCAAAAGGTTGAGAAAGCCAGCTTGTTCGAGGGTATAGCCGATTGCTTGGAAGAGTTCTTCGAGGCGGGGCTCAATGATGCTGCACAACTCTTGTCGTGTGAGTGTCCTTGGGGCCCGACCACCCACAGAAGGCACCTGGATGCGCTCCTCTGGATCCACCATGGTGGGACTTGCGCAGCCATGCTTGATTTTGAGACGCTCAGCCTCCGCAATTGGCGTGCGCAAGCACTGAGCAATGTCGTTGGTGAGGTTATTCCCTCCAATCGGAATCACGCTCGTGTGCACAACCGCGCCATCGAGGTAGACGATGAGATCGCTCGTCCCCCCTCCGATGTCGACAAGTGCCACGCCGATTTCTTTTTCATCCTCTTCAAGCACTGCTTGGGCACTGGCAAGGGGCTCAAGCACCACTTCAAGCACATGGAGCTGGGAGCGATCAGCGCATTTGATGATGTTCTGAACGCTCGCCGTCGCAGCAGTCACGATGTGAACGTGCGCCTGCAAGCGAACGCCATTCATCCCAATCGGTTCCTTGATGCCCCCTTGGTTATCAACGATGTACTCCTGAGGCAGGACATGGATCACCTGCCGATCACTTGACAAGGGAATCGCTCGTGCCTGCTCGAGAACGCGGCGGACATCTTCTTGGTTGACTTCGCGGTTGGCAATTGCTGCCACCCCCTCTTTGTTCATCCCCTGAATGTGGCTCCCCGAAATCCCCGCATAAACAGAACGGATTTCCACCCCGGCCATGCTCTCAGCTTGCTCGATCGCTCCTCGAATCGCCTGGACAGTCGCATCGATGTTGACGACCACACCCCTCCTTAGTCCTTTCGACGGAACAGCCCCAACACCAATGATATCGATTCCGTCTTCCGTGATTTCACCGACCACCACGCACACTTTGGTGGTGCCCAGATCCAAACCTGCGACGATCTCGCCATGTGTTCCGCTCAGGCTGCGTCCGATGCTCGTCATGTTCAACTCTTTCGCCGACAAACGCACGCGACGATTTGAGCCATAACCGCAAGCACCCGGTCTGCACAAATTTTTTGCAAAGCCGATTCAAATTTTTGCCCTGATCAGCCATCGGGCGCTCAGGGACAGAAAAATGTTCCAAGCGCACCCCTTGCATCAGCGAAAGACACAAGTCAAAATTCAAAGTACTGCTTTTGCCCCAAATGCCAGGAGGGATGGCCGAGTGGTCGATGGCACCGGTCTTGAAAACCGGAGTGGCGTTTCGCCACCGTGGGTTCGAATCCCACTCCCTCCGTTACACTGGCAAATTAAAGCCCAAAGAGTTCAAGCACAAGGAGAAGGAATTGGAATGTTTATAGGTGGGGGCAAAAAACTGGGCTTTGGCACAGAAAGATCGTAGAGCTGCATGCTCCCTCTGCGGAGATCCACAATGCCAAAGCAGGGGTCATCGTCTCGCTTGAGTGTTCCTGGATTGATCACTGCGATCGAAGCGATTGAGCGAACCATCGCTTTGTGGGTATGCCCAAGCGCAACGATGGCGTATTTTTGAGCGCTCAGAATGCGCTGCCATGCTGGAAGCCGCATGACTTGGCTCTCCGGCATCGCCGGGTCAATCGAGGCCATGTCTTCATCTCCAACTCCATGGCAAAGAAGCATCCACCCCCACAGGGTCCAAAACTCAACAAGGGGGGGCCAAAGGCCGACAATCCGGGCCACCGCAGGAAAGTCCGCACGGTGATGGACCAATTCGAGATGCCTCATCTCATCTCTCAAAAACCACCTGTCGTGATTGCCACGCACGACGATGACCTTCTTCGATTCAAGCAAGGTCACGGTACGGGCCAGGTCGCCATGGCCATCGCATACATCGCCCACACAAAGCACACGCTCCACCCCCTCTTTTTCAGCGATTTCAATCGCTGCTTCCAAGCGCTCATCTTCAGCGTGCACATCCCCAATCAGGGCAAAGCGCGCAAGGGGCTCAAGCACTGAGCCAGGACCTTTGACAATCCGAGGCGTGTCCTCGGGATGCCACGCAAATTCGGCCATTCCTTCATCCTAGGCATAGGCGTGGAGGATCACAAGCGAAAGCACGAACCCAAAGAGGGCCAACACCTCTAGGAAGCGCACCGCAAAGCGAAGGCGTCCAAGCCAAAGATTGGGGTGCCCATTGAGGTGTCTACCGAGTTGGAGGCGGGCGTCGTCTCGATAGCCCTCTCCCTGCCCCTCGACGGAAAGGACCGTAAGCCATGTTCCGAGGGGAATCTCTTCAGGCACAGCCACTGCCCGCCCGTCCTCGAGCATGCCCAGGCCTTTTCTGTCCACCCGGATGGCACGGGCCAAGGAATGGACACGAACAAATAAGCGACGCAAAAGCATTGCGATCAAAAGAAGCACAATCCCCCCCACAATTCCTCCGATGATCCAATTGAAAGCAGGCGATTTTTTCAATGGCCCACGAACCCCAATCAGCCTCAATGTGAACCAATCGTACATGCATTTTGTGAGTTCATTCTCCCCTTTGATTTGAACCAAAAGGGTCGACCCCTTTCGAAAGACATCGACCTCCCACCCCCTCTTTGTCGGGGAAAGTTGACACATGTGATACGCCCCTTCTGTCTTGCCCAAAGTTTTTCCGCCCCATTCTGATCGCTCAAGATGGAGCTTCCCTATGGCAACCCCTTCTGGCAAGCGCGACACATCGTAAACCACTTCAACTGCCCCTTGGCTCCACCCAAGGCGTTGCCTTCCCATCATTTCGGTGGGATGAATGACAAAATGATGCACTTTTTTGCGTTTCTCATCCAATCCCTCGGCGTTGCCCCATGCCTTTGTGGCAAAATTCGCACATGCAAAGAGCCCAAGCGCCCATGCGATCCGTGAAATCCATGGACCAGGCAAGACCACTTTGCGCCTTTCCACCGGAATACGCCCCCAACCCTTGAACCTTACGAATGGAAAGAAAAAAAAGAAAAAGAAGGGAAAAAAGCCTCTTCTCTCTTCCGCCTCGACCAGCCAATTTAGGGCACGCTCTCCCAAAACCAAAAGCCCAAAAAGGAGCAGCACGATTCCGACTTCCTTGAAAATTGCACCCCTGCCGTGCATGGCTTCAAATTAGACACTGCGTAAGGCAAAAATCTTTGCAAGTCGATGCTTCCTCGCATTTGTTGCACTCATTTGCTTTGATGCCTTCGGCTTTGGATGATTGGACCGATGCCTAACATGCCGCCTCCCGATCCAGAACTCGAAGCCCGAGTGCTTCGACGCATTGCCCAAGAGTATAAGTGGCAAAATATCACCCTATTTGATGGCAAGTTAACACCACCCGTTTTTGCCCTCACCGATCACACCTCTCAGCTTGGGAGCTGGCAGCGCATTGGACGCAGACTCACCCTCTCGCGCCTTCTCGTCTTCGAGCGCAAGTGGCTCGAAGTGGTCGAGGTGCTCAAGCATGAGATGGCCCACCAGTTTGTCGATGAAGTGCTTGGAGTGCACGACGAGACGGCACACGGGCCAACTTTTGCGCAAGTGTGCAAGGAGCGTGGGATTGACCCTCGCGCGACAGGGGCCATCCAGATCAAAGAAGACGAGGCCTATTTGCGCATTGTCGAGCGCATCCACAAGCTTCTTGCCCTTGCTGGCTCAAGCGAGCGCCATGAGGCCGAGCTCGCCATGCGCAAAGCGCACGAGCTCATGTTGAGGTACAACATCGATGCCCTCAAAGGCGGCTCCTCAAGCTACGCGATTGCTCAACTTGGAGATCCAAACAAAAAGCGGAGCAACGTTGAGCGGGAAATCGTTGCTCTCCTTACGCGCTACTTTTTCGTTGAAGCCATTGAAGTGCCCGCATACGCTCCAAAAACAGGGAGGGAGGGGAGTGTGTTTGAAATCTGCGGCACTCCCCAAAATGTCGCCATGGCTGAGCATGTGTTCTCTTTTCTCAGCTCCACAGCAGAGCGGCTTTGGCAAGAGGTGCGGAAAGAACGCAAGCTTGATCGCAAAGAAAGGCTACCCTTTCAGATGGGTGTGATTCGCGGTTTTGCCGAAAAACTTGAGGCCGAACGCCAAGCCTTGCGAGGAAGCGGCCTCGTGTGGGTCAAAGATGGGAGTCTAGAAGCCTTTCGACAAGCTCGCCACCCACGCGTGCGCCAAAAGTTTCACCGCATGCGGATCAGCGAAGGGCACCGCCTTGGAAAAGAAGCGGGCCGCGCAATCATCCTCCACAAGCCCATCGAATCGAAAGGTAGCTCGTTGAATCCCTTGCTCCTTCCGGCAGGAGCTCAAAAACCGAGCAACCGCTAAGATCGAAAAACGAAAGGCTTTTTGCTAGCCTTTGGTTATGAGCTTGCCTCCAAAGCCTCCTTCCTTTGCCGAGCATCCATACGCTGCCTTCCTTGATCGGGTGGAAAAGCCCGCGCGCTACGTGGGCGGGGAGTACGGCCAAGTCCGAAAGCCATGGGATTCCGTCGATTGCCGTTTTTGCCTGGCTTTCCCTGACGTCTATGAAGTCGGAATGAGCCACCTTGGCTACAAAATCCTCTACAGCATTTTGAATCGCCACGAGCGCATCCTGGCCGAGCGGGCCTACGCGCCATGGTTTGACATGGAAGCCGAGCTCCGAGCCCACAACGAGCCCCTGCGTTCTCTCGAGTCAGGAAAGCCCCTTTTCGAATTCGATATCGTTGGCTTTTCCCTCCAATACGAACTCACCTACACGAATGTCCTCCTCATGCTTGAGCTTGGAGGCATCCCGCTCCGAAGCGAGGACAGGGGAGAGAAAGACCCTCTGGTTGTGGTGGGCGGCCCAGTCGCCACCCACGCCGAACCCCTCGCTCCTTTTTTTGATTGCGCGGTGATTGGGGATGGTGAAGAGAAAGCAGTCGAGCTTGCGATTCGCTGGGTCGAACTCAAAAAGCAAGGCCTAAGCCGCCAAGAGCGCTTGCGCATGCTTGCAGAAATCGAGGGGATCTACGTCCCCTCGCTTTACGATACCCAAATCGAAGAGCTCACCGGGATGAGGGTGATCCGCCCCCCTGAAGATCCGCGAATTCCCTTCCCCATCCGACGCACCTTCGTCCCAGACCTGTCCAAATACCCATTTCCTGCGGATGGCCCAGTGAGCGCCACAGAGAGCGTCTTCGATCGGGTTTCTATCGAAATCGCCCGGGGATGCACTGAGGGCTGCCGCTTTTGCCAAGCAGGGATGATCTATCGCCCCGTTCGCGAGCGCTCTCCTCAAAGCATCCTTGAGACAGTTTCCAAGGCAATTTGCGAGGGGGGCTATGACGAAGTGTCCTTGACCAGCCTTTCGACTGCGGACTACAGCGCCATCAATCCCCTGATCAAGGCCCTCGTCAAGCAGCTCGAAGGTGATCGGGTGGCGATCAGTGTTTCGAGCTTGCGCGCCTATGGGCTTTCAGAAGACCTCCTCGACGAAATCCGCAAGGTGCGTGCGACGGGGCTCACCTTTGCTCCCGAGGCAGGCAGCCAAAGGATGCGGGATGTGATCAACAAAAACATCACCGAAGAACAACTTCTCACCACAGCAGAGCGCGTCTTCTCGAGGGGGTGGACCAAAATGAAGCTCTATTTCATGATTGGCCTCCCCACCGAAGAAGAAGAAGACGTAAGGGCAATTGTACGCACCGCGGCCCGCATGCGGGACATTGGCTACCGCTACCACAAAGGCCGGGTCGAAGTCACAGCAAGCTGTTCCATCCACGTGCCAAAACCCCACACGCCTTTTCAGTGGTGTGCGATGGACTCAAAAGAACTTGTGACCATCAAAAAAAGGTGGCTTGAGGAGGAGGCCCGTGCCCATGGCATTCGCCTGAAGCTTCACCCAACCGATGCGAGCTGGCTTGAAGGCGTTTTCGCCCGAGGGGATCGCAGCTTGGCAAAGGTGCTCGAAATCGCTTATCGCTTAGGGGCTCGTTTCGACTCGTGGGAAGAGCGCTTCCAGTGGTCGATTTGGGCCCAGGCCTTTGAGCAGGCAGGAGTGGATCCCTCGCCTTTTCTTGGGACCATTCCAGTGAATGCCCGCCTTCCTTGGGATCATATCGACGTGGGCCTCGAGGATGGCTTTTTGCTCCGCGAGTACCGGAAAGCCCTGCAAAACCGCCTCTCTCCGCCATGTGGCAAAGTGGCAGGCTCCCTGGTTCATCCAACCAATGTGCGCGATGCCGAGCGCGAAAAACGCAGGCTCGTTTGTTACGATTGTGGAATTGCCTGCGATTTGAATGCGATGCGAAAAGATCGCATCGATTTTTTGCGTTCGCTTGGCGCAATCGAGCCCCCACCTCCGCCCAGCAAGGCCCAGGCAGAACCAGCTCCCTCACCTTCTTCTCCTCGTGCACTTCGGCGGCTCCGCCTTGGCTATCGAAAGATAGGCCGTGGAGCTTACCGAAGCCATCTCGATCTGGTGCGGATTCTTCCTCGGATCTTCCGCCGCGCAAAGCTCCCCCTCGCCTACACCCAGGGCTACCATCCCAAGCCCGATCTCACCCTTGGCCCTGCCCTCTCTTTGGGCATAGGAAGCCTGAGCGAATACCTCGACATCAAGCTCGATGCCCAAGCCCCCTTTTCGCTTGAGGGGCTCGCCGAGCGCCTCAATGCGGTGAGCGAAGCAGATCTTGAGTTTTTCGGTGCAGTTGAGCTCGGTCCAAACG
>JANWYL010000160.1 GCA_025056955.1 Sandaracinaceae bacterium
GCCATCCCTTCCTGGCCTGCCTCCGCCTGGAGGAATTGCTGGTGGTGCATGTGGCAACTGCCGCGCTGCACCCTCTGCCCCCTCACCCTTCGTTGTGTGGTCGATCCTAGCGCTTCTTTCTCTCGGGTGGTGGAGGCACAAGCGGAGGAAGTAAAACAGCCTCACTTCGGCTTTCTCATTCATAGGGCTTGAATTCGGCTCGGCTGCTCCGTTCTGTGTTCAGCCTTCGAATCTCCTCATCGGTGTAGGCATCAGGCCCTCCCTTGGGGAGGTGGGTGCGAATGAACTGAATCACAAGATTCCGCGCCTTAAGCCCATCTCCTTCTTCTTCGCATTCATCCCAAATCCTAAAAAGCACCCTTCGCTTCAGGAATGCAGGCCGGTCCTGGCCCCACAGCGCGGCCAGCCGGCCGGCAAGGCTTTGTAAAGCTCCTTCCCTCTCCTTTTCACGGGATTCACGCTCAAGGCGAGCCCGCAGCGCTTCGGTGCGCTCCAAAAACCAGCTGCGCTCTGCTGCATGCGGATCTTGCCCTGCTCCTCGCATGGCCCATTCTGCGATGTCAAAACGGGCGGGCCCCCCTTGCAGCATCTCATGCCCTTCGATTGCAGCCCGATCTGAAAACTGAACGGACCCATCCTTTGCGATGCGCGCAGTAAAGGAATGGCCTCGGTAGAGGTAGGACCCATCCGCTTGGGGCAAAAGCACTGGCTCGCTGCGGCTGAGCCATGGGCGCTCGGAAGCCACTTTCCGCAGATGCTCCTCAAGGTGTTGACTCGCTTCCTCTGCCCGTGTGGCTTCAAGGCGACCCGCAACCACTTCCACCCCTGCCCGCTCCGAGGGCTGGCTCGGCCCCTCAGCCCCTAAAAGTACCCAGTTGAGAGCCACCCTTCTCGTATCAATGATCGCATGGCTTGGCTCCTTCTGCCTTCCCCCTTCAGGCGTTGCCTCAGCTGCTTTTGGCTCTGCCTCTGGCTCCGTTTCTCCTTGGACTCCTTCCACTTGCGTTGCTTCCAGCTTTAAGGCCCCACCATCCCCCCTTCTGCTCACTCCCTTGAGCACCTCATGTCGAGGGGGCGCTCCTTCCCCATGTGCTTCTGCCAATCCCTCCTCCGTCTTTGAGATGATGCCTCCCCTTTGTTCCTCTTCCATTTCTTCCCACACTTCGATGGCAATGCTTTGGGTCTCAGGAGTTTGCTTCCGACCTTGCCCAGCTGGGGCAACCCTCAACGCGCTGTACAAAACCAGCCCGTGCAAAGCAAGCGAAGCCAAAAAAGCAAAAAAGGCCTCTTTTGTGCCAGAAGCTTCCGATGCCCGCTGCGCCATCCTTCAAGTTTTTAAGCCGAGCGTGTTTTGGGAGGAGTGAGCGCCTTATTTCTGCCCAGCCTTTTCCAAAGGCGTTGCTTCGTCAAGTCGAAGGTGGCAGTGTTTGTACTTTTTTCCAGAGCCGCACCAGCATGGATCATTTCGGCCAATTTTTGGCCCTTGCCTTCGGTAGGGAACAGGCTTTGCTTCGTCCCGCCCCCTCTCTTCAGAAGTGCGAGGAAGCATTCCAGCGGCTTGCGAGGGCGCTCTGCCCCCCCACTTCGGATCCCTCCCCTGGGCCCAGCCATCACCAAAAGGAGCCGATGTCGAAGCACTCGCTGGGAGAGGCGATTCCTCTTCTTCACCTGGGTGCACAGCATGCAAGCGCTCAAGTTGACGAGCAGCTTCTTTGCGACGGATTTCTTCGATCTGCCGGATATCTTCTTCTCGTATCACTCGAATTCCAAACATCTGACGGCATACTTCTTCCTGGCAAGTGTTCATCATTGCAATAAAAAGCTCGTATCCTTCCTTTTTATATTCTTTTTTAGGATCACGTTGGCCATACCCACGAAGTCCTATTCCTTCTCTAAGCTGTTCGATGACATTAAGGTGTTCTAACCACTTGCGATCAATTTCCCTGAGGTAAATATTTCTAAACATTCTGAAAAAATCAGGCCCAATTTCTTCTTGCTTTTTCCTTATTACGGCCTCAGCATCGCGATACAGTTTCTCTGCAAGTTGCATGGAATCATAGGCTTTGACACTGGCTTCTATGCCAAATATCCTCTTATATTCTTGCTTAAGACCTAAAATATTCCAATCAGAAGGATGAATGTGGGATGGGCAATTCTTCTCAACAATCCTCAAGATGATGCTTTCAATCATGTCGAGCAAGCGCTCATTTTGTTCAGTCAAGGAAAGGGCCACAGCATGCACGAGATGCTCAAGAAGTTTCTTTGGATCACTTGCCAAGGGAGCAACAGAAACCCGACAACCGAAAACCTCATAGACATTTCTTTCTAGGGCATCGACACGAATGTCTTTGGCCTCTTCAATAGGACCAAATCGAATGAACCGAATCCAATTTTCTTTTTCCTCACGAGTTGAATCTGCTGGTGGTTGAGGAGGGGCACCGTGAAATCTTATCATCTGCTCAAGAATTGGCCTCACTTGCTCTATGAATTCCTTTTTTGGTTCTTGTACCAGCGGAGTTGGCTCTCTTCCTTTTTTTCTCTCCTCATCGGTCGGAACCGATCGATATTGGCCCTCGAGGATTTGCCTTCTCAAAGTGTATATCGTTTTTCTTTGTTGGTTTAGTACGTCATCATACTCGAGCAAATTCTTTCGAATATCGAAGTTTCTTTCTTCTACCTTTTTCTGTGTATTTTCAACTGTCTTGGTTACCCACGGATGCTCTATCGGTACATCCTCTTCCATCCCGATGCTATCCATTATTTGCTTTAGCCGATCTCCACCAAAAATTCTCATGAGATCATCTTCAAGCGAAATATAAAATCGCGAGGCACCTGGATCCCCCTGCCTTCCTGAGCGACCACGAAGCTGATTGTCGATCCGGCGACTCTCATGACGTTCGGTTCCGATGACTTGGAGACCACCAAGCTTAATCACCTCTTCTCTTTCTTTCATGCAAATTGATTCATATTTCTGCTTTAAGATTTGAATCTCTTCTTCTAAACGCTTTTTATCATACAATAGCGGTACCTGCTTCGCCTCACCAGAATCCTCTGGATTTGCTTGTTCCTGAAGCTGCTTCAATTCATCTCTTGCCCTCTCGAGCACCTCCCATTTGGCAAGCATTTCAGGATTACCACCTAAAAGAATATCTGTTCCACGACCGGCCATATTTGTCGCAATGGTCACCGCTCCTTTTCTTCCTGCTTGAGCAATGATATACGCCTCACGCTCATGATGCTTTGCATTTAGGAGATTGTACGGAATGCCTCTCTTATCTAGCATTTTTGCAAGGGCCTCGGATTTTTCAACGCTTGTCGTCCCAACAAGGACCGGCCGGCCGCTTTGGTAACACTCTGCAATGTGCTCTACGACAGCCTTAAACTTTGCTCTTTCTGTCTTAAAAATGAGGTCGTCATAATCAATTCTTCGAACCGGTTTGTTCGTCGGTATGACCACAACTTCTAAGCCATAAATCTTGATAAATTCAGCTGCTTCAGTCGCAGCCGTTCCAGTCATTCCTGCAAGTTTTCGGTATAACCTGAAGTAGTTTTGAAAAGAAATCGTCGCCAACGTGCGACTTTCGCTTTGAATTGGCACCCGCTCCTTTGCTTCAATTGCCTGATGCAACCCATCTGACCAACGTCTTCCAGGAAGAATTCTTCCGGTAAATTCATCAATAATAAGAACGCGATGATCCGATGTAACAAGGTAATGTTGATCTCTCTTATACAACGCATGAGCCTTAAGCGACTGGTGCAAAATGTGCAGCGTTTCAATATTTGACGGATCGAATAAGTTCATCACCTCTATAATTCCACGCTCATAAAGCAAGTTTTGAACAAACTCAACTCCCTCATCCGTGAGAGAAACATGATGGTTTTTTTCATCTACAACATAATGCTCATCCTTTCTCAGCTTTGGCATTAACTCTGCGATTTGCACATATTTCGGAGATGCAGGTTGACCTTCTCCAGAAATAATTAGAGGAGTACGCGCTTCATCGATCAAAATCGAATCCACTTCGTCTACAATTGCATAATTTAGATCACGTTGAACATAATCGTAAATAGAAAACTTCATATTGTCTCGCAGATAATCAAACCCAAATTCATTATTTTGGCCATACGTGATATCAGCACGATAAGCGGCCTTTTTCTCAGACTCGCTCTGTTGTGGATATACAACACCGGTCGTTAAGCCAAGAAAATGGTACACTTTTCCCATCCATTCTTCGTCTCTTTTTGCCAAATAATCATTGACCGTGACCACATGCACTCCCTTGCCAGACAAGGCATTGAGATAACACGGAAGGGTGGCAACCAAGGTCTTTCCCTCTCCGGTTTTCATTTCTGCGATTTTCCCCTCATGGAGAACAATCCCACCAATTAACTGAACATCATAATGCCTCATGTTTAAAGTTCGGCGGGCTGCCTCTCGGCAAACTGCAAAGGCTTCAATAAGCAAATCATCCAGGCTCGCCCCTTGATCAATCTTTTGTTTGAATTCTATTGTTTTTTGGCGCAATTCCCAGTCTGATAGCTTGCGAATGCGTGGCTCCATTGAATTGATCGCATCTACCTTTGGCTGAATGCGCCTAAGTTCTCTTTCGTTGCTCGTTCCAAATATCTTGCGAAAAATGAACTCAAACATGGTATTCCTCAAAACAGTAGGCAGGCCTAACTTTAAAAATTTTACCCAATGCACACCAATGGCAAAGTGCCTCGAGCGAAGCACACTGGCCCATGCTCTCGGCTATGATGCATGAGCAGAGCCAAGAACCCATGGCCATCCAAGCAAGACCATTGCTCCCAGGGTGATCACAAGTCCTATCCATCCCACCAAGAGCCAGGCAAAGCAAATCCTTCGCATGACCGATCCAGAACTTGCCCCTTGTGCGCTTCTCACCACTCGGCGATCCTGATGAACCCAACCAATCCACCCCACCAAAGCCACCATTCCGAAAACCCATGCGGTCCGGCTCCACAACCGCATCCTGTCTTTGAATCGACGCAGCTCTAACTCGTCCTTCTCCCTGCTCGAAATCGGAACAACTGGAGCGGGCACAAGCGCCTCGAGCTTTCGCTCAAGCCAAAACAAGCTCGCTTCGATATCACCCTCCATGGCCACACCCTCGCCACTCCCATGAACTCCAAGCAAGGTTGAGAGGAGCTTATAGGCCTCATTTTTATCTCCAAGCGACTTCACCCTGACGAAGGAAGGGCCATCTCCTCCTAAGCTCCCTCTTGCAACCACACGGAGCACCATTCCTCTTTTTTGGGGCAATCTTGGCCAAGGCAATGGCGCTTCTTCTCCTTCTTTCATGGTCGTCACAAACACCCATTCATTTCCAAAATACCCATCGAGGTAAGCCTCCCGGAATCCAATCGGTGGATCCCCCCTCGCCTTTTCTTCTGTGTTCCATTCAAACCATGGCATTGCAAGACCAACTGGAAAAGTGAGCTGCCCGATGCATTCATCCCCTAGGAAAAGATCGCACGCATTTTCCATCCCATTCATCAAAAAACCAAATCCAACCAGCGGTGATTGCTCCATTTTCTCAACCGAATCCACTGCCATGCAATTCCTAAGTTCTAACCTCGAAGCATCACCATCAAACCGCACCCAGATTCGGCAAGGATGCTCTGGAACGCATGCCCCCCCTTCCACCACCACACCAATTTGATGCATCAACCACTTCTCTTGGGTGTATCGAAGACCCAGATTGCCCCAAGCAAGGCCAGCACCATGCGAAATCAATTCTTCCTCGCAGCGCTCTCCAACCTGAACCTCGTGTGTGACTGCAGTGATCACCTCATTCTTTGAGCCCTTTGCAACCAACTCAAGCTGCACAAAACGAGGTTGAATGGTCGGAGGAATTGGAATATTCCCCACAACAGCCAATTGAAAAGCGCTGCCCAACCTCCCCTCGATCGGCTGCCCCCAGTGATTCAGTTTGTAATCAATCACAAAGGGAACGGTGTCCAGTTGACCTCTTTTGTCCCTGATCAACCGCGCTTTGACAGGCAATTGCCCGCTGCACACTTTCGATGGAGCCCACACCTGAAGCTCATTTTCCACCTCTAAACTTTCAAGCGTGATCGAAACCCAACCCAATCCAACGAATGCGATTGCAATGACAACTCCAACCTTTTCACCCAACTCCAACTTTCTTTTCATTCCGTGTCTGCTCGCCCATCCAACGCACAACCAAAGGACTCATGACGAAAAGCAAGGCTCCAGCTACCCCTGCCGCAATCGCCACTTTCCCAAAAACGTCCGCATAAATCGGCAAGGTGTCTTTGGGCAGCGGAATTGATTCCCCGCCATCCCCCTCTTTTTGCGCTCCTGCCAGGGCAGCAATCAGGCCTGCAAGGTATTGAGAAAAGGCAGTGGCCAGATACCAAGCTCCCATCATCGTCGCAACCATCCCAGACGGTGCAAGCCTTGTAACCATGGACAATCCAACAGGTGATAGGCACAACTCTCCGGTTGTGTGGAGCAGATAAGCCAAAACCAACCACCCCATGCTAACCATTCCTCTCTCATCAGCAAACAAAGATCCAAAATACAGCACACCGAAACCGAGCCCTATTTGCACAAGCCCCAACAAAAATTTTGTGGGAGTTGTTGGTTCTCTATTGCGCCGAGCCAACCAAACCCACAGCGAAGTAAACAGCAATCCAAAAATCAAAATGAATATTGGATTAACAGCCTGAAACATGCCTGCCGGAATCTCCTTTCCGCCGATTCCCATGCCGACATGTTCTGGTTCGATCAAAATCCGCCTTCTTACCACTCCTTGATTGGCCTGGGCATCTTGACGAAGCGCATCCAATCGATCGATTGTAAGAAGAGATCCGTCGATTTTATAGCCAACTTGCTCTTGAGTGAGAACAATACTTACTTCTTTTCCTATATCTTCTGGAGTGATTTTCCGATCTTCATTGACACGATCCACATTCCGATCGGTGAATAGGCTCAGCGAACTGCCTGCTTGTTCAAAAAATGCCCAAAACAACATCGAAAAGAAGGCAAGAATCAAAATCGCTCCAATCCTCGATCGTTCAAGAGCGCTCAACTTTATTGAATTAATTCCGATGTGTGCGAGCGCCAAAATTCCAGCCACCATCAGGGCTTGACCTGCAATTTCAGGATGATCGCAAAGCCAGGCAAAGAGAAAAACCAAAAAGAATGAGACGATAACAACCAAAAAAATATTTCTTTTATATTCCT
>JANWYL010000161.1 GCA_025056955.1 Sandaracinaceae bacterium
CTGAAGGGTTGGGCTTCGTTTTCTTCGGGAGCAATTGCAGTGGCGATACCTACCTGCCCGCTCACAGAAAAGTGGCGGTCAAGCCAGTGCTCGACGCGCAGGAGGGCATCTATGCCCAACCGGGCCTCGCTTCGATCATTTGTCCAAAGCAAGGCGCCTACACCAAATCTCCCTCCGATTTCCAAAGCTGTTGCGTCACCTCGCGCGATGGTGTAGAAGAGCCCACCGCCCCCTCCAATAAGCACTTGAACATCGTCCCTTCGATGGCTCACGAATTGGGATTGCACGAGAAATTGGAGAAGAAGAGCAGGCGTGGCCCATATGTTAAGAGCAAGGCCAGCCACCCCAAGCGGCGCTGTCCATGGTGCGCTCAGCATCACGTCGGCCCCAATCCCGAAGCCCTTGGGAGAAACTTGGGCCTTGGCAGAGGTCCAAGGTGCGAAAGCGATGGCTCCAGCCAGAAGCAAAGCCAGGCAACTTGAGTGGGCTCTTTTCCTTGGGTGATTCATGGTGTTTCGATTGGTGATGAAATGATGTGCGCGAACACCATTTGGTTGGTTCAGTGGAGTGCAAAGCATGTGGCAAATTACACCACTACATGCACATGCGAAGCAAGAAAATGAACCATTCGCTCATGACCATCAAATCACCAAGGAGATGTGCCGATCAACTTGAAAAGTGGAACCATCACCCACTTGGATGTTCTTGAGGTGAACGAGATGAGGAATTGGGTGCTCCACAATGAGGGCATTGGTGGAGCTCAGCGGTGTATGGACCTCTACAGTATTCGCAAAACACAACACCCCCGATCACTCCGCTTAACTTGTTCAAGGTGGGATCAATCGCTTCTAGGGTGGCGGTGCTCATCCGGTCTTCTGGATCTGCTGGCATCCAGATGAGTTCAATCGCAACAATGGAATCAGGGGGTAGGGAGGAGAGCGATCGCAGTAGCTTATGAATTTCACTGCGGCTACTTGGGTCGAAATCCGCGATCTCACAGTGTGAGGCCACAATGAGGGTGATGAGAACCACACCTTCGCCCTCTCGCTCCGCGCTTCTCCGTACACCATGCCCCTCCCTCTCATAAACACCCTGTTCATTTGCCTCGATGATTTCATGGGTATATTTGGAGCGGGCGTCGGTTGATAACTTCCTGAACTGAGCCTCCGCCAAGATGGGTGACATTGGTTGAAAGTTCTTTCCCCCTGCATAGATCCAAGCGTCCTTGCTGCGGCGTAAGCCGTCGATCACGAAAGAGAGAAGCTCGTGCCGGCCGTACGGTGTTTTCACGTTTGCCTTTTTTGCGAAATTGAGGAAATGCAGTTGGAGGAAGGGGCGAGCACGGGCATCTATCGCAAGCTTAAGTTCGGTGATGTCAACATTCAACCATGCATGGCTTTGTGGATTTGGGAGGGTTGATGCGACAGAGTGGTCGTCTGGATGGTTGGAGGCAGAAGGGGATCCCCTGACAAGAATGAGGAAGACCACAATGCTGATGACAATCACAGTGCCTGCAAGGGGATGGTATCGAAAGGTGTAGACAACGAGGCGTGCGAGGAGAATGGCGCTTTCGGTGTCATGGTGAATGGAATGCCCTCGAGAGGATGAATAAGACCTGCGAGTGAAGGATCGTGAGGCGCTACGGAAGCTTCCTCCTCCGATGCGCCCTCCGCTGCGTTGGGCTTCTGCAATTGGGTGAAAGAGCAGAAACAAAGTGAGGAGCCATGGCCACATCCAACGGAGCAAAGTGCTCATCACAGAAGAGGGGGAAGAAGAGATGCGAAAGGTCATTGCGCACACCTTGTAGAGGGGGAAGATTCAATCTTGGAGGCAAAGATGGTAAAAAGGACGATTGCAGTGGGCCGCAACAGGGACGGACGCCTTGAGGTATTTTACATCGGCAAAGATGCCATGCTGAGGCACAATTGGCAGCGTGGGCCAAACGGCCTCTGGGCCACCGAAGAGGTGCTTCCTTGGCAAGCGGTGCACGTTGCTGTTGGTGTCAACGCCGATGGACGGCTTGAGGTGTTTTGGATCAGCCCAGAGGGAGAACTCTGGCACGACTGGCAAAGAGAAGCTGGGGGCGCCTGGGTTGGAGCTGCGCCGATTTTTGTTGAGGGTGAGGCCAAAGGAGTGTGCAAAGCGCGGGCCCAAAGCGCTTGCGTTGTGTCGAGTCCTGATGGAGCCATCGAGATCTTTTACATCGATGAGCGGGGGGTCTTGCAACACGATCGGCAGGTTGAACCAAACGGTGATTGGCGCGGTGCACGGGCGATTTCAAAGCCCGAGCAGGGGGCATGCATCGCGGTTGATGCAGGTCGTAACCAAGATGGCACGCTCGAAGTGTTCTATGCGCTGGGTGATGGCACGCTCATGCATGATTGGGAGATCGTTCCTGGCGGTCCCTGGAATGGCCCAGAACCGATGGGAGGGAGGGCCATTGAGATCCGCACGGGTACCAATGCAGACGGCCGCCTTGAGGTGTTTTTCCGCGATCCGATAGGGCTTCTCTGGCACGATTGGCAAACCACTCCCAGCGGTGGTTGGCACGGCCTTGAATGTTTGGGGGCACGTGCCAGGCGCATCGACGTGGCACAAAACCGTGACGGCCGCCTTGAGGTGTTTTACATTGACATGGAAAACCGCGTGCGGAACCTTTGGCAAGCAGCCCCAAATGGAGATTGGGGAACAGATGAAGAGATTCTCGGCGAGCACGCGACCGACCTTGCCGTTGGGCAAAACGAGGACGGTCGCCTTGAGCTCTTCTATTGGGGCCCAGGGGACGAAGTGTGGCACAACTGGCAGCCTCGCCCTGGCCAGGGCCCCTGGAATCCAATTGTTCGCTACGACGTCGATTCGTTTGGCTGAGATTGGGCCTGGGTCAAGGCACTGCCCCTATCCATTCGGGAAAGAAGGGCAAGAAGCACGAAGGCAGCACTGGCTCCAAGCCACACCCAGGCGCGGCGCCTGGAGCGGGGACGAGCGAATTGTGCGGCCCATTGGGCGAGGCTTTGGCACGAGGTGCATGAGGGCTGGGCGTGTGCCATCGCGACGATTGAGGCAAAGTCAAGAACATCCCTTGCCAGAAGGGCCTTGTTTTCTTCCAAAGCGAGCTTATCCTGCCACCTTTGACGCTCCTCAGACTGAGGGGCAATGGCAATGGCGCGATGAAGCAAAAGGATACGCCCTTGGTGGGAGCTCAGGCGCTCTTCAAGCTTTGCATAAAAGCGAGCGACTTCTTCGTTGGCAGCTTCTGGGGCAACCAAAAGGGCCCGATCGAGGATGGCTTGGCTTTGGGATATTTCTCCGCTCTCAAGCGCATGGTGGGCCTCCTCAAGCGCTTGGCGGATGAGGGAAGCGCGTTTTTCGTCCAGACGGCGGAAGAGCTCATCCATGGTTCGCTCCCACCCCCATCGGAGGTCGGGATCTTCACCCAGTCGCAGGCGGAAGCTTTCCCTTGCCACCCAGAGGGCGTTTTGCCCGTAGCTGCGGAGGGCTTCCCGGGCCGCTTGTCGCACGATCCGCTGTTCTGAATCCACAAATGCAGCCACCACGGGCATGGCCGAGATGATTCGCAGCCGGCCGTAGGCCCGAAGCGTGTCAGCGAGGGTTTTTCCGGAAAGACGTTGGACGAGCTCGCCTGGTTCATCGACACGCAAGCGCTCGGCCACTGCACGGGCCCATGCCCTGGCTGCGGCTTGGGGGGCCGCCACGCGGGCTTCCAGGGCGATGGGGGCCAGCTTATCGCCAAGCCTCAAAGCAATTCGCCGCATTTCTAAGCTCCAGGCGCCCCCATCCCAACTCAGCACGGGTAACATCAGGCGCAGGGCTTCGGTCGTGCCGATCCGCTCAAGTGCTTTCAAGAGCAAAAGCGTTTCTGCAACGCTGCGCACCGCTTCCGAGCGCTTTTCGGCCAAAACTGCGCCAATCTTTTTTTCAAAGGCCTCTGTTTCAGGAGGCGTGGAAAAGAGGCGCAAGGCTTCTTCGACTTCTGCTTGGGGTGGCCGATTCCTGCCAATCCATTCCAGACGTTGGGAGATGGCGTCTAGCCAAAAGGCATCCAGCCGAGAGAGCAAAAAGATGGCCTTTTGGCGTGCTCCTTCGTTTTCACTAATGAGCGCTTGCCCCAACGCCTCAAGCCGTGCGTTTTGCGTTTGATCGCCGCGTGCTTTTGGGAGCATGGCGAAAAACAGCCATCCAGCCAGAACAAAGGCCCTCCAACGCAGACCACTCGAAAGCCGCTTCAGTGGAGAATCACAAAATCGGCAAACTCCCCAGTATAGCTCCGCCAGCGGGTCTCGACCTGGTCGACCCGTGCTGTCGATGGACCATGTTGGGCCCAGCTCAAAAACTCCTTGATGGGTTCTTCTTCGCCCTCTGCAACGATTTCGACTGCGCCATCTGGGCGATTTTTGACCCATCCGGTCAAGCCAAGCCGTTTGGCTTCCCTTTGGGCAGAGGCTCGGAAGTAAACACCCTGCACACGGCCGCGGATGATGAGGTGGATTCGCTTGAGTGCCATCTTGCACACCTTGCATCTAAAGGAGCTTGGGCTTTAGAGCAAAAAAGAGGCGCTTCTTTTTTATTTTCTGGCTTCTGAATTTCTCCTAAAGATGGCCACAACTTCTTCATGGATTTTCCCGTTGCTTGCGATGGCACCTCGCCCAAAAATGGTCTCCTCACCGTTGAGATCGGTGAAGCGACCTCCTGCCTCGCGGACCAAAATGGCTGGGGCAGCGATGTCCCATGGTGCGACTGCTGGGTCGATCACCACATCGAGTTGGCCAGCAAGCAGCCGGCGATAGCCGTCAAAATCAGTGAGACCCCGCTGGGAGGCGCTTCGTCCTGCAATCTCAAAGAGTGCGGACTCTGAGCCATCGACGAGGAACTGAGCCAGGGCACCGTGGGAGATCGCAGCTTCTTCGAGTGCAGAAATCTGCGACACCCTCAAAGGACGCCCGTTGCGGTAGGCGCCATGGCCTTCCACTGCAAGGTAGAGGTCGTCTTCTGCTGGCAGGTAGGCCACTCCCAAGACAGGGCGTTTTCCCTCAAGCAAGGCAACAAGGATGGACCAGGTGGAAAGGCCTCTCATGAAAGCCCGCGTTCCGTCAATTGGATCGATCAAAAAGCTGAGTTCTCCTTCAGAAGGGAAGCTTCCGCCTTCTTCCTCGCCGAGGATGTTGGCCTCCGGTACCAGACGGCTGAGGCAGGCCCTAAGACGGCTCTCGATCATCCGATCGGCTTCTGTAACAGGGCTACCGTCTTCCTTGAACTGGGCAAAGGCTCGGCCTTCTTCCGCAAGCCTTCGTGCAGCTTGGCCGCTTGCGATCACTTCACACACAATCTCATCGAGAGCCTTGCGCCCACCGATGCGCTCGAGCGTGAATTTTGCACCCATGTTCTTTTCTCCTTGCTGCTTGGCCCTTGGCCCTCTAGGCCCTGGCGAGAAGGGAAGGCTCATAGTCTTCAGGTGGCTCGAAGCCCAAAAGCTCGAGCACGGTTGAGGCGATATTCGCTAGCCCAGGCCGCAAAAGGTCATGGCGGAGGCGCAGATCATCGCGCCCTGGCGCATATAGGATAAATGGCACTGGATTGAGCGTGTGGCTTGTTTTGGGGCGCATTTTCCCATCAGCTGTCCGAAGAAATGCCCCCGTTTTGCGGTCTCGCTCAAACATCTCGTCGGCATTCCCATGATCGGCAGTGATCAGAGCGGCTCCTCGGAGTTCTGCGATGACAGGCAAGAGCCGGCTGAGGCTTAGGTCCACGGCTTCGACGCCCAGGATGGCGCTTCGCAGAACCCCAGTGTGCCCCACCATGTCGCCGTTTGCATAGTTGATGCGTGCGAATCGGTAGCGCTGGCTTCTGAGCGCTTCGATGGTTGTGTCAGTAATTTCTGCTGCCTTCATCCAGGGGCGCTCTTCAAAGGGCCGATTGTCGCTTGGCACTTCGACCCAGTACTCACCTTCAAAGGGCTGGCTGCAGTTACCGTTCCAAAAATAGGTGACGTGCCCGAACTTTTGGGTTTCGCTGCAAGCGAATTGAAGCACCCCGCTTTCTGAAAGCAACTCAGAAAGCGAGCGATCGATGGCAGGAGGAGCAACCAAGTAGTGGGTTGGCAGCTTGAGATCGCCGTCATATTGCATCATGCCGGCGTAAAAAACCGCCGGACGTGGGCCGCGCGAAAACTTGGTAAAGTGCTCTTCTTCGAAGGCACGGGTGATTTCAATTGCCCGATCGCCGCGAAAATTAAAGAAAATGACCGCTGCTCCGTCTCGGATTGGCCCGCGAGGCTCTCCTTTTTCATCTGTGATGACAAAGCCGGGAAGGTTTTGGTCGATGATTCCCGGCTCTTCTGCCCTCAGGGTTTCGATGGCTTCGCGCAGCGAACGAAAACGCCTGCCCTCGGCTCGGACATGGACTTTCCAGCCGCGCTCGACCATCCCCCAGTCGGCTTCGTAGCGGTCCATCGTGATCCGCATCCGACCGCCTCCTGAGGCCACCCAATAGTCTCGCCCAAGGGAACGAAAGCGATCGAGAAAGTGTTCGAGCCTATCGACGTAGATGAGGGCACTGGTTTCAGGCACATCCCGCCCGTCGAGCAATGCGTGGACACGGATCCGCTGCACCCCCTCAAGGTGAGCCCTTTCGATGAGCGCTTCGAGATGGGCCTGGTGGCTATGGACATTGCCATCAGAAAGCAGGCCAATGAAATGAAGGGGCTCGCCGCTTGATTTCACCTTTTGAATCGCCTTTCGCCATGCCTCGCTTTGAAAAATTGCACCTGATTCGATGGCACGGTTCACAAGCTTTGCCCCTTGGTCAAAGATGCGCCCTGCACCAATCGCGTTATGGCCCACTTCGCTATTGCCCATGTCCTCGTCACTGGGAAGACCTACGGCTTTGCCATGGGCCTGAAGGCGAATCCAAGGCATTTGTTCCATGAGAAAGTCGAGGGTTGGAGTGCGGGCCAAAAAAACAGCATTTCCTTCATCTTGTGGGCCTAGGCCAATTCCATCCATGACCACGACCAAGACGGGCCCTTCGATTGGCTTAAAGCGGAAATGTGGACGGAGCGGCATAATTTGATTTGTAGCAATTTTTAAAATCGAGGGCAGCCACCAAAGGATAATCTGTTGTGATAATCTGTTGTGCTTTGGACTTATGGACTTACGTTAAAGCGAAAATACAACACATCGCCATCCTGAACGACATAGTCTTTCCCCTCGATT
>JANWYL010000162.1 GCA_025056955.1 Sandaracinaceae bacterium
AAGGGGGAATGACTGGGATGGATCTGTTCAGAGGAAATGACGTCTGCAGCAAGCACCCGCCCGTATATTGGGGATTGGGTGGAGACAATGTCCTGGCTTTCCATGCGGAAGCTGGGAGCACCAGGGCTCTCTCGTTTCCACAGGGAGAGATGGCTCTCGCTTCCTCTATTGCATCTCACAAGAAAAAAATCACCTTCACGCTCCCACGTTCTGTCTGATCGTTGACGCCACCCTCTAAAAAAGACGGGTTCTCCCAATGAGTCACATCGATTTTGCTCAAACTCAGGTAGAGATGAATCCTGGTGGAGGATGCTTGTATGCATCCGCTCTTCATAAGATCCCCACGCGATTTTTTGCTCTTCTATCCAGTTGAGCCGGATGCCATCTGAGATGCGAAGGGTAGGCTCTTTCCGACTTTTGGGTGAGGGGAAGGTCAGCCCCCGAGCTCTGAATGAGCTCAACCAGAGCGAATCGGTGGGTGATCGGTCGGTTGTTGCGATCCCAAGGGTCCATTGCAGACTTCGAAAGCCTTTTTCGCTTCGATCGATGTTCGACGCATCATAGGCGAGGTACCACTTCCCCTCGTGGTAGATGAGATCTGGCGCTCCGATGCCTCCTGCACTTTCTGGCCGCCTGTCTTCGATGGTTTGTCTGGTTAAAGACCCAAGACGCCGAAATGCGGCAGGGGATGCACACTCAAAAAGTTGCACCTTGATGCTTGGGCTTGAGTCTCGCCCTGTTTCTAAAGGCAAGAGGGCAAAGGATGGGTTGTTTTCAGTAGGCTCTTTGACTTCAATCCCAACGAAAAGGCCAGGGATGTCGTTGCAGTGGTTTAATCCAGGACCGCTCACCAAGTCATCAAGGGGGATGGGGATTGGGTTGGTGAGCACAAGTTGTTCGGGACATTGCGTCGAGCGGCTGGTGTAGAGTTCAACCGTTGCAAAGACAACGGGACGAATGCCAAATGTGCCTGGGGTAAAACGAATGGTGATCAGGTTTGAAACTCCGCCCAATACGCGATCCCTGTCGGGAGCATTGTTGCTTGCGTTGGGGAAACATTGTTGGTTGATTTCTTCCCGCATTCTGACTTTACGATTCAACCTAAGGACTGAGATGGTTGGTTCAAAGTTTTCATGGTCTTCAAGAACAACCGAAAGCTCAGAGGGGAATCCAGAGGGGCCAGGTGCAGGAGCGGGGCCAAAGACGATGCTCAACGATTCACCATCTCCAAGTTGCCCCACTGCATTCCTTGTGATGTAAAAAGAGAGTTCGGCGCCATTTGCGAGGGTGACGCACCGTTCTCGCCACATCCGCCCAGTCTCCCCTACTGGTATAAGTCGCATCACCTTCGGGATGCCACTGCCGAATTCAACCCTCATGTGGTTCCTTTGCCAGCCGGATCCCATCCAATCTTCGCTCGTGAAGCGATCGTAGCTAGGGGAGGGAACCACGCTTGGGTTCACGTTGCAACACTCCCGCTGACCAAAACAATCGGGATCAGCACAGTCAGAAAAGCCATCTCTGTCTTCGTCTCCAACGGTATTGCAGTTTTCTGGAGGTAGCATGAATGCATCTGGGCGCGGGGCATCAACAGAGAAGGCGTCCAATCCAGCATCCGCCCCTGCATCGGGCTCCTTTGGTACCCATACCAAGCTACATCCACCGCAAATCGCTACACCAATCCACAAGCCAAGCCACTCTTTGCATGCACTCATTTTGAGCCTCCCGAAGCCACATCCTTTGTCGATGTCGATGACGATCTCGATGTCGATGAGCTTGCTTCTTCTGGAAAGGCGATAAGGGCACGGCTTTCCTCGCCACCAGCATCCATGGCAACGAATGTCAGGCCCAAGGTTCCCGTCACGGCAGCCAGCACCCAGCTGATGTCCACAGCCAAAGTCCAAGCCCTCAAGTTATTGGCGCTTTCATAGCTCACGTTTTGTTGGTTGTTCTGATAGGCAAAGGTGGCTCCTGCCAAAGCGATCCCACCCGCCACAATTGAGGCAACTGCCAATGGCCCAAAAATGGCTCGGCCAGCGATGATTCCGAGGTCGGTTTCGCGTCCGAGTTGGACTTCGAGTTCAACAGGGAAGCGCTCGAAGGTGAGGGTGGCTTCGTAGGATTTGCGGCCAGGAGCCAATACCCGAATGCGGTGGCTTGATGCCGTGAGGCTTTCCTCGTGCCGCATCACTTTTTCAGCACGAAGCACACCATCGATTTCGATCTGGGCCAGGGCATTGATGGAAAAACGCACCTTTCCTTCAAGGGGTTTTGGCTCAACCGTTGCTGCGGCGAGAGCGCTTGTGAGATCGAGGGTCATCGGTGGTGAGCCAGGCAGAAGCTCGAAGCGCTGTTCCACCACTGGTCGACCCTCTATCGAAGCCCTCAAAAGATGTTGCCCGGGAGGGATTGGAGTTGATTGACCAGCTACCAGGGGCGCACCATCGATTTCAACCGTTGCACCATCGGGGGCGAGAACCTGCACAGGGATTGGCAATGGAGCGAGGGAAGCCGAAACATCTGTTAAGGTACCCCGTGTGCCTGTGGCGATGACATCGGTGTCACGGTGGCCTGGTGCGGATAGGTAAAACACGTGGGTGCCAGGGGGAAGGGCGATTTCGAGAGGAGTCCGTCCCCTTGGGGCGAGATCCCTGCGGTCGACCCATACTTCCGCCTGTGTGTTGGCCCGGACAACAAAAACAGCCACGCGAGGCCGAATCGATTCGCGCCGGGCACGGCCTTCTGCGGCTTCACCTGGGCTCAACCCTGGGATGGCGAGGTACTCAGTCCAGTAATTGTATGCTTCTTCCCACCGGCCCAATTCCTCAAGAACCAAGGCGGCATTGTAAAGCACGTTTCGCGATCGCACCCGGTCAAGGCTTCGTTGGTACTGCTCGAGTGCGATCTCCAACTCCCGCTGCCGAGCTCGCCCTCTTAAACCAGTTGCTCTTTGAAAGTGTTCGTTTCCAGCTTGGAAAAAAGCATTGGCTTCGCTTATCTCGTCTGCCAAAAGAGGGGTAGGAAGGAGAATCGAAAGGCCAAGCACCAACCCTATCCACAAGCCGAGTTCACTCACTAGCCCCCTCGCTACCTCTTTTTTTTCAACCAAGTCTCCAATCCCTGTCCAAAAAAAGACTCTTCCCATGCCGATAAGACTACTTTAGCATGTTCGCAGCCATGAGGTGCAGTCAGACTGCCCAAGCCAAAGCGCTTGCCCTTTGCGCGCTTTTTGTTGTCGTTCTCGTTTGGACAGGCTCGTGCCTGAGGGAGCCCACTTTGGCTGAGAAAGGGCCGATTCGGATTGGGATTGTATTGCCTCAAACTGGGACGCTGGGCCCTTTGGGGAAGACATTCATTCAAGGTATCCAGGTGGCCCTTCAGGAGATCAATGCAGCAGGAGGCCCTTTGCCTGGCCAGCTGGTAGAGCTTGTCTTTTTTGATACCGAAACAAAGCCAGAGGTGGCTGCTCCAAAGGCCCGTGAAGCGGTGGAAAAGGGGGCGGTTGCCATCATTGGTGATGCAGGAAGTGGGGGAAGCCTCGAAATTTACACCAAGGTCACTGCAATGGCTCGGATTCCACAGGTGAGCCCTTCTTCCACTTCGCCTGCCTTAACCGAGGCGACAAGTCAAATGCCTCTTGGGGATCGCTTCTTCTTTCGGACAGTCCCTTCAGATGCGCTTCAGGGCAAGGTGATCGCCAAGTTTGCGATCCAAAGGGATTGCACCCGCCTTGCGATTCTTCACAACAACGACGCTTACGGCCGGCCATTTGCTGAGGCGCTTGAGCGTGATTTTAGAGCAGCCGGGAGAATGGTGGTTGCCAAGATCGCTTTTGAAGACGACCAACCTTCTTATTTCAACGAAGCCCGAATGACAGCGATGGCCAATCCGGACTGTGTGGCGCTGATCGCTTATCCGGAAACGGGAGCAAGGATCTTGCGAGAATACATGGGAATGTCTGGGGCTCCGACCGTGACATGGCTTGCTGGCGACGGGCTTTATGACTCTGCTTTTCTCACCGAGGCAGGTCCTGCCCTGCTTTCGCGCTTGCGCATGTTTGGAAGCTCTCCTGACACCAACCCAGACACCCCTGAGTACGCAAACTTTGCCCAACGGTATCGCGCGTTTTTCGGTGAAGCACCTGGGCTTTTTGTGGCAAATGCTTATGATGCGATGGTGCTTTTGTGTTTGGCGATCGCACGGGCCAAATCGACAGAGGGGGCGAAGATCATGGAGTCTGTGCGTGCCTTAAATCGTGGCACAATTGTCCGCCCTGGTGAGCTTGCGGAAGCGCTGGCACTCCTCCAAATGGGGCGGGATGTGAACTACCAAGGAGCGAGTGGCCCTGTGGACGTGAGCGAAACCGGTGATGTGATCTCGGACTTTGTGATCTGGAGAATCAGCGCGGATGGGCAGCGATTCGAAATCGAGCAAAGGATTCGGGCTGTCGAACTCAATTGAGAGGAGGTCGGATGTTTTCGAGGATTCGAGAGAAAAAAGGGTGCGTGGTTTTGGCGTTGGGAGGGTTGGCGCTCACAGGATGTGCTCCGAAAAAGGTGGCATTGGAAGTCGCCTTTCCCTCAGCTGAAACCTTCTTGGTGACTCAGGCCATTCGGGTGCGGGTTTTTGTGCCAAATCAAACGAGCACTTGTGCGGCTTTGGTGAACGATGCGATCGGGGGAAGAATGCCGATGGAACAACTCGTCTACGACATCAACGACCTCACCCCTTGTTCTGTCCGATCCGGAGCCAAGATCCCTGACCCAGGGGGGGGTCGAAAGCTCTTTCTCGTCGAGGGACTGGACATGATGCGGAATACAACCCTTTTAATCGGATGCAGTGAAGGTGAAATTCACGGAAAGTCTACCGCCATCCGCGTAAGGCTTTATCCAACTCAAAACTATGATCGGGCGTATCGACAGAACCCTCCGCAACCGGAAGAAACACCAGAAACGCGTTGCATGAGGCGAGGTGTGTGATGCGAGCAGGTAAGGGATGGGCTTTTTTGATGATGGGGTCGTGCCTTTTGGCAATCGTGCCATCAAAGGGCAATGCCCAAGGCCGCGAGGCCCTGGAGCAGGCCGAGCGGGCCTTTATCGATGTCGATTTCGAAACGGCAATGAACAAAGCGCAAGAAGCGTTGCAAAAGGGATGGCTCTCACCTGCGCAACTGGTTCGCGCCTATCAAATCTTGGGGGTGTGTGCGACTGCTTTTGGTCAACCGACAGAGGCGCGCGACCACTTTACGAGGATGCTTGTCATCGACCCGCAATCCACCCTTGATGACACCGTACCACCTCGTTTGAGGGCTCCCTTCTATGAGGCAAAGGGTGTGGTTGAAGGGAGGGCAGAGAGGTTGTCTGCGGAAGTGGGCCTCGATCGCGCGCAAGGGGGGCTGAGGATTGCGATTGTTGATCCTTTCCAATTGGTGAAGAAGGTGAGGGTGCATGCCAGGCTCGAGGGTGCAGTGGAGTTCGAGGTCAGCGAATTTGCACCATCTCCTGAGCTCCTGGCCCCAGTTGAGGGTTCGGCGGAAGCGGACCGCACCGAGTATTGGCTGGAGTTGCTTGACGAGCACTCTAACCAGCTTCTCGTTTTGGGTAGCGAGTTCGAACCGCGTGTGGTCGGCCGGCTGCCAGGGGTGGAGAAGGGGGTGGATTTGGCTTCTGAGCCTCTGTTTTGGATTGTGATTGGAGCAGCAGCGCTTGCGGGGGCAGTGACCACTGCGGTTTTGGTGGATCAGGGAAGCAAGATCGAGCTGCAAACGAGTGCGGTTTTTGGCGTGAATTAGCTTCCAAGAAGGCAAAGACCCTCGTTCGGCTTTTAGGTATAGGTATGTGAGGAGTTGGCTTATTTGCAAAGGTTGGTGGAGGGCCTGTTTTTTGGAATTTGTTGATGTCTTTGGGTGGTGGATGGGGATGGGTTTGGTGATTGTGGCATGGATATGCGTCAGGTGTGGGTTGTAAGCAAGCAAGAGGCCACGGATAAGCGAAGGAAGTGCTCCCATGTAGGACGCCAGCTGCGAGCGATGTGGAGGGAATTATGGAGGCCTGATACCGACGAGTCCCCTGTGAAACTTGCGAACATGCCCGTGAAGTGGGTGGGGTGACAGTATGCTAGGAAGGAAAGGATTAGGCAGCTGGGCAATGGGAAAGTAACTCACGGACTGCACCTGCTTGAACAGCGATGGGGCTTAAGGTGGTACGAGTCAAGCGGCCTCATCTGTGCGCTGAGAGCAGGTTGGGGGCCAATCCTTCTGGCAACTGGGTGATGGGATTTCCACTTCCCGCAACAGGGAAGGGCCAGTACTGGTCGGGATCAATTGAGTTGTTGCCCACGAGTGGGTGAGCTGGGATGGGTAGGGTTGTGGATGGGGTAGGCGCTTTCAGTTCGCCTTGCGGGGTGAGGGGTGCGTGTCAATGTGGGTAGAGAGGTTGAAATGGAGAAGCGGAAAAGGACTTTAGAAGGCCCTTCAAAGGCTTGGTTAGTGGAAGAGCGCCGCTTCATGAGGATGGGAATTCAGCTTATTGGCTGGGTTTTTTGCATTTGGTATGAGGTGGGGTGGGTGCGAGGGGTTCGGGCCGATCGGGTTGTGCTCTATGCTGTTGATGGGAGGGCTCAAGAAGAAAAACGTCGTGCTGTTGAAGGTGTGCTTCGGAGTGCCTTGCTGCAACTTGGGCATGTGGTGATTGATGCTGCACAGTGTGCGCCTGATCGGCCCCAACGCGCATCTGAGTTTGATGGGAGTGCCCTTGCTTGCCGCGGAGATTACGTTGTGGTTCCCGCGGTTGATCCAGCTCAAGGCGGCTACCGTTTGCATCTTTTCGTTGGATGGCATGGGCGGCTGGAGACCTTGCACACCCATGTGGATGAAGAGGGTGAGGTAGAGCGCACCAAGGAGATCCTACGGGCCATGCTGCGGCCAGAAGGGTTGGGAAGGGATGCATTGCGCTTTGCTGAACCGGAAGACAGTGAGGAGGAAGCAAGGCGTCAGGCGGAAGCCCAAGAAGAGGCCCGAAAAAGAGAGGAAGCCCGAAAAAGAGAAGAGGAGAGGCGCCGCGCGGAGGAGGAAATGAGGCGAGCGCAAGAAGAAGCAAGGCGCCGCGAAGAGATGAGAAGGCAGGCCCAGGAGGCCAAGGCGAGGGAGGAGGCAGCGTGGGCACAAAGACCTGTCTT
>JANWYL010000163.1 GCA_025056955.1 Sandaracinaceae bacterium
CCTTGAGGAGTTGCGGATCTTCTGTGGCGCGGAGAAAGGCTTCGGCAGAAACCACATCCCAGCGTTCGAGGCGCTTTGCAATCTCGAAGCGGTCAAAGCCTTCGGGGATGGTGATATCAATTGGAGAGGGCCCCATCCCCTCGCTCAGACGCGCAAGGAGCGTGCGGGCGCTCATATCGCTTCGGAGCTGGATTCTCCCGCGCTTGAGGTGGTTGTGAGCGCCCAGAAGGCGAGCATATGCGCAAAAAGCCAATGGGTGAACGAGCACTTTTTCTTGTGCCAAGCGATGGGCGATAGTGTCGATGGTATCTCCTGGCCCTATTTCAATCTCAACTTCGCGAGGTGGGCGAAGCGGAGAATGGCTCCATGGGTAAACAACCATGAGCCAGGTGAGAAGCGATAGGGCTCCCAATGCCACAAAGGCAAGGGAAAGATCTATCCAGAGGGTGCGGTGCTTGGAGCGGCGGCGTGGCCTCATGCCTCCTCCGGTTGAAAGGCAATCGCTGCTTTTCGAATCGATGGGGAGGCCCTCAAGAAAGAAGAAAGGATGAGGGCGGCTGCAGCGCTATCGATGCGTGCCTTTTGTTTGCGTGCCCTTAGGCCGGCCATCGTGAGGGCTCGCGAAGCTTCGCGGGTGCTCATTCGTTCGTCCCAAAAGGCAAGAGGTAGCTTCAACTTTTTGGCAATCTCCTGGGCCAGCTCTAAGACCAGGCGAGCCTTTGGGCCAGGCCTGCCTTTGGCGTCAAGGGGGAGGCCAACCAGCAAGAGACCCACGCCTTCAGAGCGGGCGATTGAGCGAAGCCCTTCGATTGCGGCATTGAGGTTTTGGGCATCGATGAAGGGGAGGGGAGAAGCAAAGCCCGTATCAGACGCTCCAATTGCGACCCCCCAGCGCTTTTCACCGAGGTCAAGGGCAAGGACAATGGTTTCAGGGTGCACGTTCTGTGGTTTAGCGCAGAAGGGTTGGAGCGTCAGCTGGGCCAATGGCTTCTTCGAGGCCGAGGAGCAGAGAAAAGCTTCGGCCTGGAAGCGGGAGGCCAAGAAGATCGAAGCCACGGACATCGAAAAGATCGCGGACGAGAAATTCCATCCGCACTTTCTTTTCAAAGAGCGCTGAGGCGCCAAGACCAATTGGGGTGCGTTCGGGGATGCGCACGAGGGCAGCGGGATCGGCGGTGCTTGAGGCAACGTGCTCGAGTTCGATGAAAATCATGGCTTCTGTGGCCGGTGATGGGTGAGGGGTGAGGAGTTCAAGGCGGGCAAATGCGATGAAATCGGGGCGAAGGGGCAGGGGGAGGTTGCGCTCGAGGTCGCGCGCATCGAGCAAGGTGCAGGTGCCCTCAAGGCGCAGCCAGGGCAACTCGCCGCGGGCGCTGGCTTCAATCCCAAAGATGCGGGCTGACTGGATGTTCAAAGGGAGAATTTGATTGGGCGCGATGCGTTGGTACCGGATGAGGTTTGTGGCTTCATTCCAAAAAGCGCGCACTTCAAGATGGGCTTGGAGGGGGGGGAAACGCGGGAGCAAAAAAAACCCCACATCGGCCCCAATCGCTTGCTCGGGCTCAAGTGCCGGGTTGCCCGCAAGGTAAGACCGATCGCCAAAAAGCTCGAGGCTCGACGGAAAACGGATGCCGCTTTGGGCGCTTGTCACCACTTTCAGCCAGTCTTCGAAAAGAAGGCTCAGCGAAAGACGCCCTTGTGGGAGTAGTCCAGATGGATTGCGTGGCTCACTTGGCCCGCGGCTTTCCTCGACATCGTCGATCCGGGCTCCAAAAAAATCGAGTTTTCCTGCAAGGCGTGCTTCGAAGCTCAAGGCCCCCTCTTTGTGAAAGAGGCGTGGCTCTATCCCAAGGCCCCCGGAGAGCCGTTCGCTTTGCCCTTCTCCCCGGCCGGTATCGAGGCGCAAAAGCAAGCGATCCTCGCTCTCTACCCTTTCATATCCCACTGAAAGGAGGGCCGTTAGAGAAAAAAATGTGCCAATCAATGATTCAGTTGCAGTGCGCAGGTGCAGGCGCAAAAGCCGGTCGCGGGCATGGCGAGGGACAAGGCCGAATTCTGCGGTGGGATCGCTCGCTTTGCGCTCCTCCACGGCCACGCCTACGGTGCTCGAAAAGCGGTTGCCTTTTCCAAGCGCCCCAGACCATCCAAGCGCAAAAAGCCAGCGCTCATTAGAACGACGGCCAAGAGGCGTGTCGACGTAGCGGGCAGGTGGCGGGGGGAGCCCCCCTTTTCTCTGGCTCAAAAGGCCAAGGACTTCGGCCTTTCCATCCCAAAGCCCAGCCCAAGCATGGAGGAGGGTGTGTCCCTCGAGGAGATCGGCGTTTTGACGCAGGCGCTCTCGATCATCGGTTGTGACAAAAGCTGTGCCACCATCATCGAGATAGGGATAGCTGTTTTCAGCAAAGCCCAAGCCACTGGCCCCAACAACGCCCATGTGCTGGCTTCCTGTCGCGGCAACCAAGCGCCCTTCTGTGCGGCCGAAGGAGCCCATTCCAAAGCTGGCTTGAAGCCTTCCCACGCCTTGGCGAGGGATCAATCGCAAAGCGCCGCCGATGGGAGAGGGGCCTAGCCACAGGGGGGCCCCTCCGCGATAGACTTCGATGCGTTCAAAGAGCCATGCGGGAAGCATCGAAAGATCGGTGGCACTGCCGTCTGCGGCAAAAAGAGGCATGTCGTTGATCAACACGACCGTGTGCTCTGGGTCAGCGCCGCGCAAAGAAAGAAAAGTGGGGCTGCCAATTGCGCCACTGCGCTGGATGCGTGTGCCAGGAAGCTCGCGCAAGGCTTCGTCGAGTGTTTCGAGCGCCCTTCTGCGAGTGGCAAGCTCGATGCGGCCAACCGCAGCAGCTGGATCGGTTGCTTCCAGCGTTCTTGGGACTTCGGCACGGCTGCGATACACAGGAAGCGCTTCTTCTTCGGCCTCTTCGGGAGGCTTGGAAGCTTGTCCTTTGGCCTTTTGGGCACGGGCCATTTCTACGCCTTGGGCCCAAGCGCCAAACACCAAAGCGAGCAAAAAAAGCCAGGCCATGCGCTTAGGGTGTCCCCCCTCTTTGACCCATCTCACGAAGGCGTGAGGCTTCAGCGTGCCGACCTGCTTCCTCATAGGCTTGGATGAGGGCTTCAATCTCCTCAAGACTTGCCTTGCCTTCAGCAATCGCTCGCTCTTTTTTTGCAAAAAAGTGCTCACCTTCGGGCGTCCAAAAGTCTTCAACGAAACGCCTGGCATTCAGGGCGTCAAGCGATTGGGTTGAGGGAATGGTTGAAAGGCCAAGGGTGTATGCAGCGCCAAGGGCAAGGGATGCAAAGATCACCCAGAGGCGCGTTGATAAGGTGAATTCGCCTCCGAGGCTTAGCACGATGGTGAACACCCAAATCACAAAGAGCGGAAGCATTGAAAAAGAACCGGTCCACCCAAAAAGCAGGCGGCCGGCATTCAAAGGCGCAAAATCGTATTGAATCAATGGCAAAATCAACTGGGTGAAAGGCCGATCAAAGGCCTCTGGGAGATGAGGGTAATACACTGATGGTAAGCCCTGAAGCAAAATCGAAGAAGCAGTGCACGCACCCACCAAGGTTGCACCAAGTGATTTGTGAATGGCAAAGAGGGGGCGCCAGCCTTCCAAAGCAAACCACGCCACAAAAGGCAGGGTTAGGGCAAGATAACGGGGGCCAACCGTCCACCCACCTCGCCAGTTGTTCATAAGGACGATCACCCCATAGGTGGCAAAGCAAACCCAAAACGCAACCCATGCATCAAGACGCAGGCCTTTCGTGCGAATGAGGCGAAAAAAACCAAAAAAAGCCAGAAAAAGAATGGGGGTCACCGCAAAGAGCCCGTATGCGGGATGAAAGAGCAGGGAAAGCGCTGCATCCCAGTGGATGGCATCAGCGCCATAAAACCCGGAATGCATCGCTTGACGGAAGTCTTGGTTTTCGAGAAAACGGTGTCCCGGCCGGAAGGGGCTTCCGTAGCAGAGGGCGTGGAAGTGCATGACAAAGGCCGTTGGAATCAAGCCTCCTAGGGTGAAGCCAACCAAGCGATTCCAGGGCCTCAGGGCCAAAAGGGCGTAAATGAGCAAAATCAAGCTTGCCGGAAAGCCGGGGTATTCGGAGGCCGTGACAAGCGCGCACAAAAACCCTGCTCCAAATGCCGAAAGATGTGTTGCAAACCGGCGGCGGCGGGCTTCAAAAAGGAGCATAAAGCACCCAAAAGCTGCCGCAGCGCTCAAGGTGTGGGTCACAAAGAGGAGGGCGTAAGCGTAAAGCAAAGAACCCCAGGCGAGGGAGAGAACCAGCGCCTCACCCAGAATCAGCGGAGCGCCACGGCGAAGGAGCCATCTAAGAAAGGGGCGAAAAAAGATGAGGGCAGGCAAAATCGATGCAAAAAAGCGCACAGCCCAAAGGGCCTCGCTTTTTTCAAAGGGGCGATGCCAAAGGCGCGTAATCCAGAGGTAAAAAGCATAGGCGGGGACGCCGAAGAGGCTGGTCGATGGGGCTTTGACCGAACAGTAGTGTCCCTCGTACACTGCGGCATCGTTGACCCAACCCCACCGGGAACGCGGGCCATCGATGTGGTACGTTCCATCCTCCACGATGGCGGCGGTCATGTAAAAGCGCACGTTTTCATTTGGGTTGTTGATGCGGGGAAAATAGGGAAAGGGGTAAAGGTAAGCAAAGGCGATTGCAAAAAGAAACAAGCGTCCTCGAGAGCGCGGATGCCTGGGGGAGAACATGGAGCATGCGCAAATTAGCATTCAGCAGCAATTTACGAATCGTGCTTGGAATGAATTGAGCGGCGTTCTATGTTCGCGCTGTGTCGAGTTGGTCAAAAGAAGGGCTGAATCGGTCTCTGGGAGGGCCTCAATCTGTGGCCATTACCGGCGCTTGTTCGTTTTTGGGGCGAAACCTGATCCATCGGCTTGAGGAAAGCGAAAAGATCGAACGGATCGTGCTTCTCGATATTCAAGCCCCGCCTTTTTCTCGGCTGCGCAAAACCCGCTTCTATCATGTCGATCTCACCGATCCGCGCGTGCCGCCTCGCATCTCGGAGATTCTTTGTGCCGAGCAGGTGGGAGTGCTTTTCCATTTGGCTTTCTTTGCAGGGCCAAATCCAGACGAATCTTGGGCGCACGAAGTTGAAAGCGTTGGCACGATGCAGCTTCTTCATGGGTGCCGGGAATCACTTGTACGTCAAGTGGTCATGGCCTCTTCGACCCTTCTCTATGGGGCACATCCTTCAAATCCTGCGCTTTTTGTCGAAAGCCATCCCCTCAAAGGCGTGCGGGGTAGGAGGGTGGCTTTCATTGATGACAAAATCCAATCCGAGGAAGAGTTGGCCCGCTTTGCAGAAGCCCGCCCTGAAGTCAAAGCGGTTGTGTTGCGTTTTGCACCGATCATTGGGCCTCGCATTCGCACCTTTGTGACGAGGTGGCTTGCTCGCAAGCGGGTGCCCACTTTGCTTGGTTTTGATCCGATCGTGCAATTTTTGCACGAGCTTGACGCGATTCGAGCGCTTCTCTGCACCCTTGCGTTTTGCCCCAAAGAAAACGCAGGTAAACGCTTTTATGCCTTTAACATTGTTGGAAAAGGCTTTTTGCCCTTGTCCAAGGCGATTCGCTTGGCAGGGCGCCGGCCTTTGCCCATGCCCGAGGGGATACTCCGCCGCTTGATTCGCGTTGGCTGGATGCTCGGCTGGTCAGAGGCCCCCCCTGCTTTTGTTGATTATTTACGCTATAGCTGCCTTGCTGATGGAAGCCTGGCCGAGCGTGAACTTGGCTTCGTTCCTCTTTTCTCAGTCAAGGAAGCCCTTTTGGACTTTGGAAGTGCCCTCCGCCTTGAGGAGGCCCGATTGATTCCCCTTTTTAGGTGAGCGCATGCCCAGACGTTCTCGTGCTTCTGCTTCAACGGATGATCGGAATTCGGCTGCCACAGTGGTTCCGGGTACCTCGACAGAGGGGGCCAAGGCCAAGCCTGCCAAAAGAAAACGCTCTTTGCTGCAGCAGGCTCCTTCTAAGCCTTTGCCTTCTGACGTGGCACCATCTGCAAGCCCTCCCGCCGAGGAATCTCAGTCCCCGCCGCCTGCACCTCACCAAGGAGCCAATGAGCAGGCTTCCCAATTCGCCTCGCCAAGGCGCAGGGTGCGGGCCAGGGCGATGCTGAAGGAGAATTCCACACCGCCGATTTTACAAAGCTCAGCTGAACCATCCTCCCAATCAGGTGAAGTCAAAGTGCCCACGCCTGCTCTTAGGGAGGAGAGGCATGCGGGTGAGCGCCCCGCCCCTTCTTTTTCTGAGCTTGGGCCTTCTTCAGGGGGGCCTCTGCCCAGTGCTGCCTTGGATTTCTCGAATCCGCCCATCGAGAAAAGTGGCCAAGATGCCAATACCCCTCATGCCTCTTCCCTGCTCTCAACTGCCGAAGAACCACGCGATCGAGGTGCGTGGGAAGCCATCTCCCAGCACGATGGGATTGACCCCTTTGGCCATGACCCAATTGCTGCTTCTCGTGTGCAGCCTTTGCTCGATTGGCTCTATCGCCATTGGTTTCGCGTTGAAGTTAAAGGTATCGATGCCTTGCCGACTTCAGGCCCTTGTCTTCTTGTGGCAAACCATGGTGGCGCCTTTCCGTGGGATGGGCTGATGCTCGATGCGGCCTTGCGTTTGCATCGTGGGATCAGGTTGCGCTGGCTCATCGAAGATGCGATTGCACACGCTCCTTTCGTTGGTACTTTTCTCACGCGTCTCGGTGCAGTGCGGGCTTGCCCGGAGAACGCTGAACGGCTGCTTGGTGCCTCTTCCTTTGTGGCCGTTTTTCCAGAAGGGGCAAAGGGCCTCACCAAGCCTTGGCGCAAGCGCTACGCCATCCAACGCTTTGGGCGGGGAGGCTTTGTGCGCTTGGCCCTTCGCACTGGCACCCCCATTGTGCCTGTGGGCATTGTTGGATCTGACGATGCCCACCCTGTGCTTGGTCACAGCGAGTGGCTTGGCCGTTGGTTTGGCATGGCCTTTTTGCCGATCACTCCCACTTTCCCATGGCTTGGCCCGATAGGGCTTGTTCCTTTTCCTGTGCGGTGGGTGATCTGTTTTGGTCAGCCAATTGATTTAGGTGCGCGAGGAGATTGCAGCCTAGAAGATCCGTTGAAAATCCATGCGACGGCCGAAGAGGTAAGAAGCAA
>JANWYL010000164.1 GCA_025056955.1 Sandaracinaceae bacterium
TACTCCAGGAAATGAAAACAGTGGCTGAGGAATATCTTGGCCAGGAGGTTCACAAGGCTGTCATCACAGTGCCTGCGTATTTCAACGACAATCAGCGCCAGGCCACAAAAGACGCTGGAGAAATTGCGGGCCTTGAAGTGATTCGCATCATCAACGAGCCGACTGCTGCAGCTCTGGCTTATGGCTTTGGCAAAAACATCGACAAAACCGTGGCGGTTTACGATCTTGGAGGCGGGACTTTTGATATTTCGATCATGGAAATCAGCTCAAATGGGGTGTTCCGGGTTGTGGGGACAGCAGGTGACACCTTTCTTGGGGGTGAGGATTTTGATCAACGAATCATCGACTGGCTCGCAGACCAGTTTTTCAAGGAGCATGGCGTGGACTTGCGGCGGGACCGGATGGCGCTTCAACGCTTAAAAGATGCGGCAGAAAGGGTCAAGTGTGAGCTTTCGAGCATTCTAGAAGGCGAAATTACCCTTCCTTTCATCACTTCTTCGAAAAGCGGAGAGCCCTTGCATCTCCAGGTATCGCTTGGCCGCAATCAACTCGAAGCGATGACGAGTGACCTTGTGGTAAAAACGATAGAGATTTGCAAGGCTGCTCTTAAAGAGGCTGAGCTTGAGCCTGGAGACATTGATGAGGTGATTTTGGTTGGTGGGATGACTCGAGTGCCTCTGGTACAGCGAGAAATTACAAAATTTTTTGGCAAAGAGCCCAACCGCAGTGTTCACCCCGATGAAGCAGTGGCGATTGGGGCGGCCATCCAGGGTGCAGCGCTCATGGAGGAAGCTCAGCAAATGGTGTTGCTCGATGTGACACCCCATACCCTCGGCATCATGGTGGCAGGTGGGTTTTTCGAGGAGCTCATCCCCCAAAACACCACTGTCCCGACCGCACGGAGCAAGGTGTTTACAACTGTTCGTGATAACCAAACCGCCGTGAAGATTCTTGTGATGCAAGGAGAGTCAAAGCGCGCTGAAGAAAACGAGCTTCTAGGCGAATTTGCGCTCACAGGGCTAAGGCCCGCACCCGCAGGTCAAGTCGAGATCGAAGTCACTTTCGAGATCAATGCCGATGGCATTGTGAGTGTTCACGCCCGCGACCTTGAGACCGGCAAAGAGCAATCGATCACAGTGACTGCTTCAAGTGGGCTTACCCGACAAGAAATCGAGGAAATGGTCAATGAGGCCAAAAGCCATGCCTTGGCCAGGCGCCATGAGGAGGAAGTGGAACGGGCCAAGCAGCAAGCAGAAACCCTCATTGCCGAGATTGAGCGGCTTTTGCTGAAAGCACAAGAGGTGATGGGCGGCTCAGAGTTTGGAAGAGAGGCGATTGCCAAGGCCAATGCGTGCATTCAACGGGCACAAGCTGCAGGTGCTGCTGGAGACCTTGAGGCGCTCCGCACCGAAATCGGGATACTCGAGCGCACCCTTCGCATGTTTAAGGGAGCAGTGGGGGGGCGGTAGCAAGCCAAGGGGTGGGACTCAGATGAAGATTCCAGCCACGCATGCGGTTGCATAGCTCGCAAGGAGCCCACCCAGCATCGCACGAAGGCCAAGGCGAGCGAGATCCTTGCGGCGAGACGGGGCAATCGTACCAATCCCACCGATTTGAATGGCAATGGAGCCAAAGTTAGCGAAACCGCACAGGGCATAGGTGGTGATGGTGGCAGCCCGGTGGCTTATGGGATGGCTGCTTTCGAGATTGCGGGCAAGGTCAACGTAGGCAACGAATTCGTTCAAAACGATGCGCTTGCCAAGAATCGCTGCAACCTTTTCGCTGTCTTCAATGGGGACGCCCAAAAGGATTGCGATTGGCCAGTCGATCCAAGCGAGAATGCGCTCAAGCGTGATTTCAGGCCATGCCCTCAAAGAGGTGTCTCCCAAAAGCTCGGAGGCCTTTTCAATGCACCCAATCAAAAGAGAAGCATCAATTGAATTGGATTGAGACGCGCATCCCTGGGGGAGGGCAAGGCCTTTGGCCTGAAGCGCAACCACCGCTTTTGCCCAAGCCCACCGGTTGTACAAGTGAGATGGGAGGGTAAGCAAGAAGTCCGTAAAAGAGATCAGGGCCACAAAAGCGAGCAGCATTGCCCCCACGTTGAGGGCGAGGCGCAAGCCATCGGCTGCTCCTGTTGCCGCGGCGTCGATGAGGTTGACATAGGGGGTTGGGAGATCTTTGGGGAGCTTTCCCAAAGTCTCAGGAATGCCCTTTTCTGGAACGAGAATTTTGGAGATGACGAGGGCAGCTGGTGCAGACATCACGCTTGCTGCGATGAGGTGACCTGCAATGTGTGGAAAGTGGGGTGAAAGCATCCCCACGTAAGCAGCCATGACACCCCCTGCAACGGTTGCAAAGCCACCAACCATCACCGATGCAAGCTCGCTTTCAGTCATCTGCGCCACATATGGGCGAATCAACAAGGGTGCTTCCGTTTGTCCAACAAAGATATTGGCTGCAGCCGAAAGGGTTTCGGCACCAGAGGTGCCAAGGGTGCGCTGCATGAGCCAAGCCACCCCCCTCACAACCACCTGCATGAGGCCAAGGTGATACAAGATGGCGCTTAGGGATGAGAAAAAAACAATTGTGGGCAGCACATGAAGGGCAAAGGTAAAGTCGCGATCGATGTAGGAGCCAAACAAGAAGCGGCTTCCTTCGGTTGTGAACTGTAAAAGGCGAACGACACCATCATTGAGGTGAAGGAAAATGGCAGAGCCTGCTTGGGTGCGAAGCACAAATAATCCAAAGAGCACTTGGATGCCAGTTCCATAGAACACCACCCGCCACGGGAAGGCGCGGCGATCCAGCGAAAACAACCAAGCGATGGCAAAAACCGAAATCAGGCCTAAAAAGGACCTCAGTTGCTCGCCATAGGGGAAAGCATTGGGCATAAGGGGGCTCCACTCAACCCAATCTCCTTACCTCAGTTCACCGAGGATGTTCATGAGATTTGTTTAGAGTAGAAAACTTGTTTTCATGCGAACACAAAATCAATTTCCTTTGTTTCTAATTGGAACTTCGCAATGCAGAACTAGTTTCGATTTTCAATTGTGAATCTCAATCTAAAATCTCTACTTTTCCTTTGGTATTAATCCAAACTGACGAAAATGCTTTTATCGAAGATTTTTCTTTTTTATGCACTTCAAACAAAATCCCTATCGGATAATGCTTTGGAATTGCTAGGACCAGCCAAAGATTCTTATCAATTTTTCCTAATTCAATCATTATGGTGATTTCATCTCCATTTTCTCTTAGTTTTAATATTTGACCTAAAGCTGTGTATTCAAAAGTAAGTTCTCCAAAGCCATGTTGGTATCCAAGAACTATTTGCTCGTATCTTTTATTATCCAGGAGCGATTCTAAATCAACATTTGGAAACCATTTAACAAAGAATTTTTTGTTTTTGACCAATTCAATTAGTTGTGCACCCTTTTTTGGTCCATAATTTCCAATGACATCATGTAGAAACTTTGCAACCAATAGTTCTTGTATTTCCGGGAACAATTTGACGTGGAACATTTTTTCCTCGCACTCGTTTTTTAGTGTATCAATTTCTGTTTTGTTTGCTAGCTATTTTTTATGTCTGGTATTTGCTGTGTTTTGTCATTGAAGGGGTTGGGGATCTTCGTTCTCGTCGATGGCATCCCATGCATCCCATGGTAATCCCGGCTGTTCTCGGTTATTCCGGATGCGGACATTTTGCACCATAGAAGTTACGTAACGCTCAAATGGGGTGCACTCGATGTTGTGAGGGGAAAGAATGCTTCGTGCATTCCCATCGTCGTAGGTGACTTGTTTTGCAACTTGCTCTAAGAAATCGGATGGAAGCTTGGTGATGAGGTTCACCCCAGGAAGGTGAAGAAGGGACCATGAAAGCTTTTTGGGCAATAAAAAACGAGGAGGAGGACGGCCAAGGGACATGGCGACGATATCAAAAAAGTTGCGAAGGGTTGGCGGACGAGGATCAACAAGGTGAAAGGTGCGCCCAATGGCGGTTGGATCTTTTGAAATCACGCATCCTGCCCGCACAGCATAATCAACTGGAACGAGGTGAAGTGTGGCATCAGGAGGGAGTGGAATAAGGGGAGAGGTATCAACTGGAGTGTTCAAAAGCCAGAGGATAAGAAGGTAGGGGCCATCCAAGCGATCGATGGCTCCAGTTTGGGAATCACCCACAATGATTGAAGGGCGCAAGATGGTGATGGGAAGCCCCTTTTTCATGGCGCGCCGGACAATGGACTCGGCGTGGAAGCGGCTTTCTTCAATGGGGTTGTGGAATCGGGTTGGCACGAGTTCTTCTTCACGAATCAACCCCTCACGCTTGCCAGAAACCAAGGTGGTGGACCAGTGGACCAGGCGCTCAAAGCGAGGCCCTGCGCTTTGGGCAAACTCAATCACCTCACGGGTGCCTTGAACATTGGTGCGTCTGGCAAGTTCAATTGGAGCAGCGGGATGCTTGACAGCAGCGCAGTGGTGAATGATCCGGACCTCGCGGAGCAGTTGCATGTATTCTGCACCAGAGAGGCCCATATCGATTGAGGCCACATCCCCCTCGATGAGCTGCACTCGTGTTGGCTGAGGAAGGCGCTGTTTTATGGCTTCGGCACGGGCAAAAAAACGCTCAGGAACAAGGCAAATGATGGGTTCTGCCTCATCGCCCTCATCGAGCAGCGCCTCCACCAGCCGAAGTGCAACAAAAGAAGTTGGAAATCCTGTGACGAGAATGGACATCGGCAATAGAGTTGTCGCATTCTTTGGCGACAAGACAAGAAAGGACAAGCAGGTTATACCTTGAGGCATGGCTCGCACCTTGCTTTTCGATTGGTTTCGTCGCTTGTACGCAATGCA
Organism: Sandaracinaceae bacterium; assembly: GCA_025056955.1. Lineage (GTDB taxonomy): Bacteria > Myxococcota_A > Polyangia > Polyangiales > Sandaracinaceae > JANWYL01. The sequence goes on from JANWYL010000164.1 coordinate 4,852, forward strand.
TCGCTTGGCCCGTGAGCGGGCCATGCCGCCTTTGGAGGTTGTTGGCATGGACCTCGAGGAGCGCCGACTCAAGTGGTCAAGGCGAGGAGTGCTTCGGGCAGGGATGATCGGCGCAGGCGCCATGGCCATGCGTGGGCTTTCGGCTTGTGATGCTCCAGGAGAAAGCATTCCCGTGGCTGTGGTTGGGGCAGGCCTTGCGGGGCTCGTTTGCACCCACCGCCTGCACCAGGCAGGCTTGCGCGTTCAGCTTTTTGAAGCTTCAAACCGAACAGGGGGGCGAACCTTCACCGCTCGAGGCATGCTCGAAGGAGGCCAAATCTGCGAGCTCGGTGGAGAACTCGTGAATTCGAACCACATGACCATGCATGCGCTTGTCATGGAATTTGGCCTGAGCTTGGATGATCTGCTCGAGCCAAGCCTGAGAGAGACGTACCACATTGGGGGTCGGGATGTACCGGTAGATGAAATCTCGACCGCCTTTGAGCCTGTGGCTCAGGCGATTGCTCGAGATTTCGAGCCGACCATGGAGGTCGATGCGATGGGAGAACCCACCCCTCGGGCCATCGAGGCTTTTATGCGCCTTGACAGAACTTCTTTGAAAGATTGGCTGGGTGATCCACGCAATGGCGCTAACCCCCTGATCCGCACCCTCCTTGAAATCGCCTACATTTGCGAATACGGCCTCGAAGCCGAGGAGCAATCCGTTCTCAACCTCATGTACCTTATCGATTACCGGATGGTAAGGCCCTTTCGCATCCTTGGTGATTCGGATGAGCGCTATCACATTCACGAGGGGTCAGAGGCCATTGCTCAAGCCATTACCCGCCTCTATGCCGATCGCATTCACCTTGAGCATCGCTTGGTTGCCATCCGAAAGGGCAGTGGCGGAAAAATTCGCTTGGTTTTTAGCCGGGGAGGATCGACGGTTGAGCGCGACTTCGAACAAGTGGTGTTCACCATCCCCTTCACCATGCTGAGGGAGGTGGAAATCGATGATGGGTTGATTTCGCCGATGAAGAGGATGACCATCAATGGCCTTGGCTATGGGACCAATGCCAAGCTCATGATGCAGACGCGCACAAGGGTGTGGAGGGGGATGGGCAAAAACGGTGCTGGATACACCGATAACGGTGCCCAGGCTTTTTGGGATACCTCAAGGGGCCAAGCAGGTGCGCATGGAATCCTCACCAACTTTACTGGGGGGAGAAAAGGAGTTGAAATCGGGCAGGGGAGCGCATCTGAGCAAGCCGATCGCACAGCCCAGCTGATCGAACAGGTTTTTCCTGGCTTTGTAGGAGCAAGAAACGGTACAGCCCTTCGGATGCACTGGCCAACAGCGCCTTTTGCGAAGGGGAGCTATGCTTGCTACCGGCCTGGACAGTGGTCGTGGCATGGGCTCGAGCGTGAGACAGAGGCAGAAGGGAAGCTGCTTTTTGCAGGGGAACACACTTCAGTTGATTTCCAGGGCTTTATGGAAGGTGCTGCTTCGGAAGGTGCACGAGCGGCCATGGAAATCCTTGAGCGCAGAAGAATGAGGGGGAGGGCGGAGATGCTGGTTGAACTCGGTTTGGTGGTGCCCTCCCGGCCACACCCAAGACGCGGCCTTCTTCGCGTGGCCGAAGCCATCCGGCGCAACCACTCTCAATAGGACATGGGCTGGCCATTCAATCCTCGCCAAAGCCCTTGGGCTTCAATCGATAAGCCAAAGGGGGGGTGGCGTCTTTTTCAATGGGTTTCCCCGGCATTTCTTTTGGGCGGCTTTTCGCTTGCGCTTTTCGCAATTCTTTATGAAATCGATTTTATTTTAGCAGGAATTGGAGAAAGCAAGAAAAGATCGGCTTTTGAACAATACTTTGATTTTGATCCGAGTACGATTACAGACGCACTGAGCTCAATCGGAGAAGCGATTGCTGCCGTATTTGGAATTGTTGTGACAGTCGTTTCAATTGTCGTACAGCTTGCAGCAAGCAGGTACCCTGGGATTCCCCGGATGTTTGTGCGCGATAGAGTGAACTTAAGCGTAATGGGGTTTTACTTGGTTTGTTGCATTTGTGGGGTTTGGATGGCTTTTGCCTTGCGTTCTGATTTTGTCCCGAGATTTGGGATTATCGCGATGTTGGCTTTGACAACGCTTGGGTTTTTGCTCATGCCACCTTACTTTGGATATGTTTTTTGGTTTCTTGAGCCAGAAAACATCATCGATCGGATTCGCATGCGAGCAATTGAAATCGCCTCGACGGGGCTTCGTTTAAAACAGATGGATGGCGAATTCGATAGGCTTCAATCTGAAACACTTGCG
>JANWYL010000165.1 GCA_025056955.1 Sandaracinaceae bacterium
ATTGCGTTGTAAAAGCCGCATCCACAAAACCCATTTCAACATCGCCATTGCCTCTGCCAAAGCTCAAAACGTGTTTCTCCGTCCGAGCGCCTCGCTGGGCTTGGCTTGGAGCAGTTGCCTTCGTGGCGCTCAAAGGCTGTGGTGGTCAACCATCCAACAACCCCGATGCCGGACCATCGCTTTGGGATGCTGCACCCGATGGGGCTTTTGATGCCTTCTCAACTCCCTTCTCGATTGCAATTGACGACGGTGAGGGTGGGTCTCCACCAAGTGCCAGCCTTGAGGTCTCAAGCAACCCGCTGCGCATCCAGTTGCGTCGCGCCAACGGTGAACTCTTGCTTCAAAGCCAAGCATCGGGACTTCTTGTTGGAGTAAGCCAACGCGGTGGAAGCTTTTACCACGAGGTGACAGCTCCTTCGCCACCCTTCATCGAGTGGCACGCGCTTGATTGGGGTGTGGCGAGCGAAAACCCTCACCAAGCCCTGATCAGCGATGGCATGGGCAGAAGCGCGCGGCTTAGCTTGAGCCGCATCGATCGGGGTGTGCTGCGCTTACGCATCGAGGTGATCAGCGGGATGGAGGCAGCGGCGCTCCTGCGTCTCCGGTGGGTGATCGATGATGGCAGCTATCAAGGCCTTGGTGAACGTTTCACTGGGGCAGATGCGCGAGGGTGGATTGTACCCATGCAACTTTCGGTTACCACCCTCACTCGCGAAAGTGGGCTCAACGAACACCATGTCCCAGTACCCTTTTTGGTGAATTCGCGGAGCTACGGCCTCTTCGTTGAAAGCAGAGAAGCAGGTGCTTTCGATGTGGGCGCAACCAACCCAAATGAAGTGTGGGTGACTTTCGAGGGAACCCGTTTGGATCTCCTATTCTTTGCCCAACCAACACCCCGCGAGGTCATTGCCGCCTATACCAGGTATACAGGGCTCCCGATCCTGCCCCCTCGATGGGCTTTTGCCCCTATGCACTGGCGCAACGAGTGGCGCAACCGCGAAGCCCTTGAAAATGAAGTGCGTGATCTTTTGAGGTTGCACATTCCAGCCACCTGCTTTTGGATCGATAACCCTTGGATGAGCTCCTACAACGACAACGTTTTTGATGAAAGGCGCTTTCCCGAGCCGCACACGATGCTTCAAATGCTCCGCAACTCTGGCTTTCGCCCTCTCCTTTGGAATGTCCCCTACCTCGACCGACCTGAAGACGGCACTCCCAGAAATCGGGCAGAGATGCTTTACATCGAGGCCGAGCGAAACGGCCACCTCGTCCGCACACGGAGTGGCAATGTTTTTCTAGCCCCCTCAGCCCTCTCCATTTCGGGATTTCGCTCAGCTGCTGCGCTCGTGGATCTCACAACCGAAGGGGGGCGGGCTTTTTGGCAACGCACCATTGACCCCCTCGTTCGAGATTTGGGCGTTCGTGCCTTTAAGCTGGATTATGGTGAGGACGTAGTGCCAGAATTTGCAGGCACGCGCCTTCACCTTCGCTTTGGAGATGGCACAACTGAACGCGAAACCCACAATGTGTTTGCGATGCACTATCACACGCCCTATCGGCGTGCACTAGACACCCACTCCGATGAGGGTGGATTTATCCTGGCCCGTGCTTCCTGCTACGGTGGGCAGCGCATCGCCGATATCATCTGGCCTGGCGACATCGACTCGGATTTTTCAAGAGGGGATGCACGGAATGTCGGCGGCCTCCCTGCAGCGATTTCGGCCATGATTTCGCTCGCTGCAAGTGGCTTTCCAAGTTTTGCCTCGGACACAGGAGGCTTTCGAGAAGGGCCACCAACCCTTGAGACCCTGCTCCGTTGGGCAGAGCACACCGCCTTTTCACCTTTCTTACAGCTCGGTGGTGGTGGTGAACACCATAACCCTTGGCTCTACGAGCCAACACCACGAGTGCCTGACCCAACTTCAACCTACCGCGAGCTTGCACGCATGCACACCTCTCTCATACCCTACTTTCGCATTCACGCGATTCGCGCTTCACAAGATGGCACTCCACCGATTCTCCACCCTGCCATGGCATTTCCAGAAGACAGGGGTGGGTATGGAGACCCGGATGCATACCTTCTTGGTGAAGATCTATTTGTTGCGCCTGTTGTCACTTCAGGTGCAACCAGAAGGGTTGTGCACCTTCCGCCAGGAAAATGGGTGCACCTTTGGAGCCGTCAGTCTTTTGATGGAGCAAGGGATATTGAGATCGACGCACCCATTGGAAGGCCGCCCGTATTTGTCCGATGGGGTGCAATCATCCCCATGCTCGCTCACGATCTCGAAACCCTCGTCCCTGCTCCTTCTCCCCTCGACGGTTATGAACGCATCGATCCATCCGATCGGCCATTTATGAGGGCGCTGGTCTTCCCTGGAGAACGACGGCGGATTGAAAGCGAGGAGGGGCTGGCAATTGAGGTGGTGGATCCGGGTCCTCCTCTCCACATGGTGGTTGAACCAGTTTCGCGTAAGCCGGATCTTGGCATTCGTGCGATTCGCCTTGAAATCGACCGCCGGCCGATTGGAGCACCTCCACCAAGCACAGTGCGTTTTGACGGTGTCGCGCCCGCAAGAAGCACCCGCACTGCGGTTGAAAGCGGTTGTGGTCCGTGTTGGGCGGAAGAAGATGGGGTGATTTGGGTTGGTCTTCGAGCCGAAAGGCGCACATCCATTGTGGTTGAGTGAAAATCAACCTTTTGGTTATTTGGGTGCATGACTGACCCCGGAGCCAACCACCCCTCCTGGTGTTGCACCTCATCCTAAGCATGGTTATGGTGGGTTAGATCAGGGCTTTGATCGCATCTCTGGCACGCTGACACATGGTGCGCATGATGCGACGCAGCTCAGCCCGGGTGCTTTCATACTTCTCTCCGCCCAGGGCGGGCAAAACATCGGCCACGGCTTCGAGGGTTGAAACCCATTCTCGCCGAGGTTCTCTGCGTAGGCGGCCGTAAATCGAGGGTTCGCGAGGAAGAATTCCAATCTGGTTGAGCTTGAGCATCCATCCGTTGCGCCACCACAAGCTTTTGGCTTGGCTCCAACTTCCATCAAGAACAATGATTCCTTCGAGGAGGGGAGCGTCTGGGGGCCGAGGCCTCCCCTTGCGCCCAAGGATCACGACACTTCCAGGCTCCTTGCCTTCAAGCGCACGCCGCAAAGGGGCAGTGGTGAAAAGAACAGCCCATCGCTTCCGGTCGATGGAGTGCCCAACTGCCGCTTCAGGCGAAGGCCAAGAAAGGCCCACCCGCACGCTCGTTCGTTCAAGAGACCTCGTCAAAATACCTGCTGTGCCTAGAATCAAGTCCTCTTCTTGAGGGTGTTGGAGAATACACACCTCAACGGGGCTTGGCAAGGGTGAAGGGGGTAAGCGATCGCAAATGCAAATCGGAAGTGGACGTGCACACGAAGCACAAGAAGGAAATTCTTCGAGCATCGAAAGCACAGGGGTCAGTCGTCGAGGCCACACGCTTCAACACACCAAAAGAAGTTGGAGCATCAAACCTTATACCCATGCACTTCACCTCCGCAATCCCCTTCATCTGGCCGAGTGTCCCTTCGAATCACATCCGCATCACATCCCAGTTGCACACTATCCTTTCTCGAGGTCCCTTTGGAGATAGCTCAAAATCACCTCATCCAAGGTGCGCTCAGAAAGCACTTCCTGACCAAAAATCGACTCTCGGGGGCGGCTTTGGTGAAATGGACTGCGTTGGTGGGGAAAGGAAGGTGGTGGCACGCAGATGCGCGGGGGGGGATGCGCCTCGGAAGGAGGGGAAGCAGAAGGAGGAGGGGAAGGCCTTTGCGCTTCACCCGCGCCCTTTGGTTCTTCTTTTGTGTCATCTTCTTTTTTGGCAGGCCGCGATATGGGTTCACTTGAGCGGCTTGGGCGGATCTCAACGCTATGGAAAACCAAATTCGGCTCGTCTTCGATCACGATGGGCTGCTCGCTAAAGCGTCGGGCACCTTCCGCTTCGTCCTCATCAAAGAGGCCATCGCGGAGCGCGCGGAGCATGGCCTTGTGTTGGGCTTGCATGAGCTTTCTCACGATTTCTGGATAGCGCTCAGTGCCTAGAAACTCCCTGTAGCTCGTCTTTTTGCTTGCGATGATGCGTCCTCCATCTCCAAAAAGATGGGTGTAGACATGGCAATAGGCACTCCCCGAGTCCTCTGTCTGCACATGAAAGAGCTTGCCCCGGTGGCGAACGTTCGTGTTGTACCCGACGAGCGGCGAGCCCATGGCGTTGCCTAAGAGGCTCAAAGATTTTAACACGAGCCATCGCCAAGCAAAAGCACCAAATCATGCGAGAGCCTTTAGCGGCTAGGCCTTCCCCAACCAGCGGCGGCGCAAGATCCATTCAAGGCCAAGAAGCAAAAGGAGAGGAACGACAAAAGCCGGGGAAGCAAATGGTTTCGAGCGGGTGATTCTGCGAAGGGGGCGGGCAAGTGCCACAAAGTCTTTAAGGGAGCCAGCCTCTTCGATTTTTTGAAAAACCCCTCCCGTTTTTGCAGCAAGCTCGCGCATCAGCTCTGGGTCTGGACGAGGGTCAGCGAGTTCTTGCCCGCCTTCTTCGACCACGAAAACCTCGCTGGCTTTGGCATTGCCTGCTTCGTCTTCGGCAATCAGGCGGTAGCCCCCCGCTTCGCGAGGCGCTGGGCACTCGATGCGCGCTTGACCCTGCGAATCGGTACGCGCCTCAAGGCTCCACGCTTGCGCCCCCTTCGAGTTCATCAAGCGCAGGCGAAAGCCCTGACCGGCAATCGGACGATAGGTTTGGTGACGAAGCAAAACCTCTACATGCATTTGGGCCCCTGGGCCGTATCGTTCTTGATCCGTTGTGATTCGAGATGGCTCAAAAGAAGGATCACGAATGAGCCATCTCACAGCTGCATCCCAAAACCTTTCGTAGGCCAAGCCCTCACCCTCGTCTTCTTCTGCCGGTTGAAAGGCCCAGCGCCACGTTGAGTCGGTAAGAAGCACAAGCACTCTCCCCTCACCCCGCTCTCCAACCACAAGCACAGGCAGTGGCTTTCCGTCTTCACCCAAAACCGATGGGTGTCCAAGAAGGAGGTGCCCCCATGGGCGCAGGCGCAAGACACGGTTAAGCCCATGAAAGGGAGGCACGCGCTTCCATGCGATTTCGTTGGCGCTTGGGTCGGCATGCAAAGCCACTATTGGGTGATACCGGCCCTCCGCTGAAAGCCGAGGCCGAAATGCGTCGAAAAGAATCAATTCCTTGGGCGAAGCAGTGCCTCTCAAGGTTTCCACTGGAAGAAGAGATGCGAAATCTGGGCTTAGGCCACTCGAAAAAGCCAATGGTCCCCCAATGACCGCAATGGCTCCTCCTCGCTCAAGATACTCACGGATTTGAGGAATGTAGGCATCCATCTCGAAAGGGACAAAATCAAAGTTTTGAAAAATCAAAAGATCAAAACTTCCGAGGTGCTCACGGAAAAGTTCATCGGTTGGAAAGGGAATGAGCGCAAGTTCGTGAGAAGCAGCCATCGGATCATCCCCTTCATCGCGCAAGATAAAAAAGGTGATGAGATCCACTGTCGGCTCCCGCTTAAGCCAACTTCTGAGGAAGCGCGCGTCCCAGCTTGGCCTCCCTGCCACAAGCAGGGCCCTCAGCTCATCCCGCACCACACGCACAATCAAAGACTGCCAGTTGTTTTCTGGCACTTGATCGGGACCCATCGGATCGAGCTCGATGCGGTAGAGCAGCCGCCCCACCTTGGTTGGGGTCACCTCAAACTGGGGTTGCACTTCGCCTTCTTCAGGGACATCGACCCTGAGCTGTTTGATCAGCTCATCGTTTTCAAAAAGCGAAAGGTTGACAACATGAGCCGAACGCCCGTAAGAGCGAATCAACGGCCGAATTCGAATGGGCCTCCTTAAAAAACCCACGCGATCGTAGTTTAAGGCAGCAATCCCATCATCCTCAAGCCTTTCCCCTTCACCCACCCATATGGTGTGAACCCTCAGGCCGAGTGCTTGAGCCTCTTGGATGGCCCCGCTTCCATGGTCCCGCCCATCTGAAACAACGACGACCGTCGCTGCTTCAGAAGCCAGCCCGCGGAAGGCTTCGGCCATATTTGTATCACTTTCGATACCTTCCCACGATTCGATTGGATCTTCAAAGCGCCTTGGACGCAGTTCTTTGCCAAAAGACCAAATCGAAACATTGTCTGAGTGTTTTTCCTCACGCCACCTTTTGATGAGTGCTCGCACCTGATCCATGCGCGTTCTGGCTGGCGCTCCGATCCGCATCGATCGTGATACATCGACCGCAATTGCGATGGGACTTACGTCCTCACTGGTGTCTTCGGCCACACAGGAAGGCTGGATGGAAAGCAAAGCCACACCGCCTGCACTCAACGTTCTCAATGTCCACAAAAAAGCCTTTCGAGAGCGAGGGAGGCCGTCGAGCCCCTTAAAGCCAAAGAAGGCAAGCAGGGCACAGGCAAGGAGAATTCCACCCGCAGTCGGCCCGCCTCCTGGCACCTCAAACTCAACAAAGCGATTCATTCCCTCCCCTCAGGGTTGTCCTCGGCGCCTTCGCATAATAAAAGGGGCGTGAACTTGATCGTCTTTGTAGTCAAGGCAAAGCGCATAGAGAACGATGTTCACCCCCAGCCGAATGGCCATCTCTCGTTGGGTTTCGCCCCCTGGCTCAACTGGATAAAGCCAACCACCAACAGGGTCCCGAGCCCAAGCACCACCAAGGTCGTGGACGCTCAAGATGACAGCCAGCCGCCCATCGATGAAAATGGCTTCAAGATGAGGTGGGCCCTCAATTCTCCCCACTGGACGATCGAGTATGTAGTAAGAGTGATACAAGGTGTGGCGATTTGAAATGTGTTCAAATTTGGATTGGGGGAAAACCTTTGCAAGCTCTCGGCGCACGGAGTTTGCAAAGACACCATCGCCCTTGGCATCGTCAACCAAAAGAAGGCCTCCAAGCGTCAAAAAGCGGCGCAACTGGCTTATTTCTTTACTTGGAAGAGGCTCAAAAGGACCTTCTCCTGGCCAATACAAAAAGAGGGAGTCGAAGAGGGCTGGGTCGCTCAAATGCA
>JANWYL010000166.1 GCA_025056955.1 Sandaracinaceae bacterium
CCGCCCCGCCCACCCCCGGGGGGGGGCCGGAATTGGCTATTCGCTGCACGCGGGAATGGTAGTTGTGGCGGATGGAAGCGATGGCGCTGGGTTGAGGCTTGAGAGGGTGTTAACCACTGATCCAGGTATGGGCATCATCAGGCATGCTGATGCTGGATATGAACGGGCAATTGAGGTGGCAAAAGCGAGGGGAATTCACATTCCACATGTTCGGTGACACGGTATGCCATTGTGCAACTTCGACCAATATCCAAGCTTTGCTCTCGTTAACGCTTGCGTTGTGACGTGCGATGGAGAGGGTGATTCACCTCGTGATAGGCTGGGGATCATTGCGCCTGGGGTCGTTTTGGTGCAAGGGGAGAAAGTAGGTTGTGTAGGAAAGGTAAGCGATTTTTCATTCGATGGATCCATCCAAACAATCGATGTTCAAGGGAGATTGGTGACGCCTGGTTTGGTTGATCCCCACACCCATCTCGTTTTTGCTGGAAGTAGGATGGATGAATTTCAAGCGAAAATGAGAGGGGTGGATTACAGGAAAATCGGTCAGGAGGGTGGGGGGATTATGCGAACAGTCCGCGCGACGAGGGGAAGCGATGAAATCGCGCTATTGAAGCGCTTGGAATCCAGGCTTGCTCGTATGCTTCGGAGGGGAGTTACCTTAGTTGAGGTAAAGAGTGGCTATGGGCTTAACATCGGTGAAGAAATGCGTCTTCTGCGCCTAGGAAAGAGCGTGTCGGAGAAGGTGTTGGATGGGAATGAGGTTGGTGTAAAGCAGCTTCCTCGGACGACAACCACTTTGCTTGGGGCTCATGCGATTCCTCAAGAATACGCAGGAAATCGGGAGGAATACGTTAACCTTGTGCTGAAGATGGTTGATTTGGTGAGTGGGCATGAGAATGGGATGAGGCTGGCTGAGGCATGCGACGTTTACATCGAGTCACATGCGTTTTCAGTTGGCGAAGCGAAGCGGATTTTGGAGAGTGCAAAGAAAAGGGGGTTGCTGGTTCGAGCGCACGTTGGTCAATTTGAGGACATTGGAGGGGCAGAGATGGTGGCAGAGATGGGGGGAATTTCTTGCGATCACCTTGAGCATGTGTCTGACAAGGCGCTTGGGGCAATGGCTGCTGCTGGAACTCGAGCAGTGCTCCTCCCAGGGGCTTGGAGGACCCTCCGTCAACAAGCTCCCGACGCACAGCGAATGCAAAGAATGGGAGTTGAAGTTGCTGTGGGGACAGATGCCAACCCCGGAACAAGCCCTTGCTTTGATTTGCTGGTTGCACTTGGGCTCGCAGTTCGTGATGCTGGGTTGGATCCAGAGGCTGCTCTCTTGGCGATCACGCGAGAGGCGGCAGAGGCGTGTGGGGCGCAACAAGCAGGTAGGATTCGCGCTGGGTGGCGGGCTGATCTTGCCATATGGGATGAAGTTGATCCCTTGGTATTCGGCTACGCACTCGGGGGTCTAGAACCCCGAGCGGTAATCATTGCTGGAAAGTGGGTGTTGGAACACGATGGGGATTGGAGCTTGATTTTTCAGTGAATCACCGAGGCATGTGGTTTAACACCAGGCCATGGGGGAGGGAGAGGGCATGGGAGAGGTAATGGAAAAGGATACCGCCTGTTGCAGAGCAGCCGCTTCGAGTTTTTCAGGGCCAAACGGTGCATTTTAATTAGGCATCTTTTTGGTTGAACCACAGGATGGCCAAGAGGTGCTTGTGGTGTTGGTTTGGTGGCAAAGGTGATTGACCTTGGTTTTGCAATCAAAACGATGGCCTGATGCTTGGGTGCAACGAGGGGAAAGCAGAGGTAGATGCGGGTGATTGAATTGTAGGGACGGATAACCATTGAAACGTGTTCAAAAGATGCTAGCGAGAGGATAGGAGAGCCTCTTCGAGAAGCAAGGAGCATCCACGCGCTTCAGCATGGGGCATCCGGCCAAGAAAACGAAGCCTCATGGAACCAGATGGGTGACGGTAGACCATTCCAAGGTCGGCACTTTGGATGGATACACATGAGTCCAAGTTGGACGGATCATCAAAGCGGAGGATGCCAGCTTCACCTTCTGGGAGTTCTTCCATGGTTTGGGGATGGGTGGCAGTGACGCGAAGCCAAGGAGGGACCCAGTAGACGCCTGCTTCTTCACCAAACTCCCAAAGGGGTGAAGAAAGCTCAGTCATGCCGTATTCACCCCTAACGTGGTGAATGGGAATGGTGAAGCGGGTGGAGATACGGTGACGAAGTTCGATTTCGTCAATAGAGATGCGATGCCCCTTGAAGCCACCAGTGATCATCACCATGCTTCGAGGTGGAAGTTCGAAATCAGAGTCGAGCAATTCATCTGCCCAGGCGAAGGCAAACGCAGTGCCGCAAATGATGATAGGGCGGTTTCGAGCGTGGGCTTTTGCAATTGCCTGGGCGATGGAGCGGGAGCAAACTCGGTTTTCAATCATTGCGATGGTGGAGCAGGCGGTTTGATCGCGCTTTTTGGCTTCTTCTTCGATGAGGGCTAGCATGAAAGCCAGGGAAGAGTTGGGGTGGGTTGATGGGTGGGGAGCAAGGAGCAAAAGATCGAAAGGACCATCTGGCAGAAGGGAAATGCGTGCACCAAGCAGGGAGCCCCGGTGGTATGGTTCGAGTTCAACTCGTGGGTGAAGGCCGGGAGCTCCAGTGCTCGTTCCCGATGTGGCGAAGGTGATCACATCATGACCTGGCTTGAAAACGCTAATTCGGGCGTACTTAAACGCATCGGTTGGCAACGCGGGCCAATTCCTTGGAGAGGAAAAGGATGCTTTGCGGGCGCTACAGAGTTGGGAGAAAGGGGGAAGGGTTTGAGATTGAAAACGCGCTATTTCACATAGGAGGGCATCGCGCTCTTTGTCGAGGTTGATGTGAGGGTTGGCTTCAGCCTTCGAGATGAGATCAAGCACCCGCTCCCTGAGCCCAAGCCACTTGGCGTTGGTGTTCCGAAGAAGGGGATCGATTGGAGATGCAGCGAAAAGGTCAGCTGGCATGGGTGGTTTTGGTGGTTGTTGTTTGGTTGTGAAGGGTTTGGAGGATGGATGAAAGACACTCAACAAATGAAAGGAGCAACGATTCGCTGATGAGAAGTGGTGGTGAGATCTGCATGACGCATCCTTCCGGCCCTCCTGGGATCGTGATGTATCCGCACCTTAAAAGCTCAGAAATGGTGCGAAGGCAAATCGAGGAGTTCACGAATTCAATGCCGATTGCCAAACCGCGGCCCCTCACTTCTCGGATAAAAGAAAAATCACCAGCGATTTTCAGCAAGCGTTGAAGCAGCATTTGGCCGAGTTGGGTGACGTGGTTCTCGATATCCAGTGACTCGAAGGTGTCGAGAGAAGCAAGTGCTGCGGCACACGCAAGCGGATTTCCAAAAAAGGTTGCTGTATGGAGTGCTTCTCCAGACGGCGCGCTCCGCCACGCTTCCATCACTTCACCCCGCCCGATGCATGCAGAAATCGGAAGGCCTCCACCCAGTGCCTTGCCGAGGCACACAATGTCCGGATCAGCACCATGGGCCATGCTTAAAAGCCGAGGGCCAGTGCGATGGAGCCCCGTAAAGATTTCATCAACGATAAAGATGGCACCAATCGATTTGGTGAAAGATCGCAACCATCTCAAAAATCCAGGAGGTGGTTCACGCACCCCTCCACGACCAATCATCGCTTCGATGACCAAGGCACCGATAGAAATCCCTGCCTTGGTGGCTTCTTCGTGGCTTTGAAGCACGGAGGAGATGGCTTTCTCGAGAGGAGTTGTTGGGGAGGGGTGGGGGGTGAAAACGATGTGGGGACTCAGGTGATGCTTGAAAGGTGCGCGGAAGGCAGAAGAGTAACCGCAGATGGAGAGTGGACCCATCGCAAGCCCGTGGTAACCACCTTCAAAGGCCAGGACACCTGGGCGACCAGTTGCCAAAAGGGCGGTTTTGATTGCGGCGTCGATGGCGTCTGAACCGTCGCTTCCAAGGATAACGCGTGCTTCAGTGAGGCCGCTCCATTCTCCAAGGCGTTTAAGGAGTTCGATTTTCACATCCGAAGGGTGAAGATCGCCAAGGGCATGAATGAGGCGCTCGCTTTGTTTGCGGATTGCTGCGATGATCAAAGGGTGACGGTGACCTAGGGAGGCAACACCAAAACCAGAGCTCAGATCAACATAGATGTTGCCATCGGCATCCACAACGTTGGCACCTACAGCCTCCCTCCACACAATGGGGTCGGAAGGAGCGCCAGAATGCTCCTTTCGACGGGCTCTTCTTGCGGTCAATGCAGGGCATTCGCTTTGGGCAAGGAGCTCTATGAGGGCTGAGCTAGCTGGCCCAGGTGGTGGGGTGTGGATGAGAGGAGGGTGATCACCCAAGGGAAGAGACATCAGCGAAACCGAGGTACTGGGTGAATGGTAGTGCATGAACCACCTTTTGCAAGAGGGAAGGGGAATGAGCATTGGTTGGAGGTTTGTGAGTGAGGGTGATTTCAGTGGCTTATGTGTTTGTCGATAGGAGTGAAAGAAGCCAACAGGCCTGCTTGGCGAAAAGACCAATACCCTTTCCTGCTCACGATGACGTGATCCAGAAGGCGTAGTCCGAAAAGCTCGGCGGCTGATGCGAGGCGCCTGGTGAAATCAATATCTTCGGGGCTTGGTTCTGGTTCACCGCTTGGGTGATTATGGGCGAATGCCACAACAGGCACGGCCTCAAGAAGAAGCTGTCGAAACACGTGCGCAAGGGAAACGAGGCAGGCTGTCATCGTCCCCTTGGCCAACCAAAGTTCGCGCACAAGGCGGTGGCGACCATCGATGGCGAGCGCGACGAAATGCTCGATTTCTTGGTAGGCCAAACGGGAGCGAAGAAGGGCATCGATGTCACAGGCGTCACTTATCCTTGCAGGGGGTGGTGCTGACTGGGTGACTCGTGCCCCAAGTTCGATGGCTGCTGCGAGCCGGGCAGCTTTTGCTTCGCCAAGGCCTTGGTAAGAAGAAAGGGTCGATGGGGAGATGGAGGCAAGGCCCGCAAGCCCTCCACTTTCCCGGAGAAGACGTGCAGCCAGGTCAAGCACGGGCTCGCCAGCCCTTCCAGTTCCCAAAATCACGGCTACAAGCTCGGTGTCATCGAGGTGACGGGCACCGCCTTCAAGAAGACGCTCCCGCGGTCCGCGAAATTGGGCACAATTTTCTTCAAGCAATGGTTGCAATGCTTTTCTGGCTCCCATGCAGGTGCTTCAAATGCAAAGGTCTCGCCGGCATCGAAGGTGAAAAACGAAGCAAAACTTCCAGGGCCCATGGCGGAGTGGCGGGGCTTGTTTTGGCGTTTCGCCAACACCTCCTTCTGCTTCTTTTGGTTTGCGCCAGAAACTTGGCACTCGCTCAGCCCCCCCGTAACGAGAGGTTCGAATGTCCCATGGCAGACCTTCTGCCGGGGATGGGCTGGGTGATCGAGAGTGAGTTCAGTGCCCACGGATTCAATTGGATTCGATGCATACAAAAGGTGAACAACGTGGTTGTTGAAGGTGCAGAAGCGGTGATCAGGGTGGGAAGACAGAAAAGGATTGAATGGTTGCTTTCGCATGGGGCTTTTGTTGGATCCATCGATCGGATGGGTGCTGAGTTAGTTGAACATGCGGAATTCAACAGTGTGATTCGAGACGATGATTGGCAAATTGAGGGCATTCCATCTCATTTTGAATACATCTACCTTCCATCTCTTCCTTGTGCATGCCCAGAGGTTCGATGGAAATCGACGAGCTGTTTTTGTGCCTTGAAGAGATGTGCCATCTTCGAAATTGGGGAAAATGCAAGCGAGAGAGCTTTGGTGGTGATGGATTTGGAAACCCGAAAAATATTGTGGGTGAATCGAGGTCTTCATTTTGCTCGAGGATGGGTGTTTTTGAGAAATCCCCTGCTCGATCATGGACGGGTATCAGAGGTTGAATTGGATGTTCCGATTGGGTCAAGGGATTTGACGAATGGTTGGCTTGAGGCACGTTCGTGTGCTTCTCCAGGGCGTGGTTGTGTTCCGGTTGCTTTTGCCTTGGCGGATCGGAAAGGGGATTTTCGCTATTTACCAAATCCTGCTTCGAGGATGGATGCATTTGCAGAAGTCATGGCTTTTCACCACGTCAGTGAGATTGCAAAACGATTCCAAAACAATCATGGGTTCAGTTGGCGGTGTGAGGCGTCGGAGGTTCCTCCTTCTGAGCGTCGTTTTCGGGTGCTGGTGAGTTACGGGGAGGCGTCTGGTGGCTTTGCAAACGCTTTCTTTGTTAACGAAACCAGGGCAAACTGTGACCGGCTGGTGTTTGGACAGGTTGCGACTCACAATTTCGCGTATGATGCAGACATCATCTATCATGAGTTTGCCCACATGGTGAGCCACCGACTTGTTGGGCTGGTGAGCTTTGCGGTAGATGAACTTGGCGTACACCATGAGCCATGGGCGATCGATGAGGGGGCCAGTGACTATTGGGCTGCAACAACTCAAGGTGACCCGTTGGTTGGAGAATCATTGGTTGGCTCAACGGTTGAGGAGTGGCCCGGCTTTCGACTTCCCCGCTCTCTCGAACAACCTCTTCGTTGCCCAGGTGATCTTGTGGGTGATGGCCATCTTGATGGGCGGATTTTAGGAGGTGCGTGGTGGGAAATGCGGGAGCTTCTGGGTCCAGAACGTGCAGATGCGATTGTTTATGCGAGCCTTGCGAGTTTGCTTTCTCGTTCAACTGTTTCCGAAGCAGCCCAAGCCACAATCTCGATTGCTCAGGCTTTTTTCGAGAGAGGAGATTTGTCGGCTGCAGAACTCAGGCGTATCCACTCCTTGCTCCAAGAGAGGGGGCTTCTTGATTGTAAGCGGATTATCCCTTTGGATGAAGGGAAAGAACACCTTGCGTTTTTGGGCCTCCCATCACTGGTAAACGGAATTGGAAATGGTTTTGCACCATTGCGTTTCTCGATTCACGTTCCAGAGGGTGTTCAATCGGTAGACATTTACCTTAGACCAATTGGCTTGAAGGAGAAGATTGGTATTCTTGCGAAATGGGATCACCCTCTTCAATTCAACCAGCC
>JANWYL010000167.1 GCA_025056955.1 Sandaracinaceae bacterium
GCCGAGGGCAGGCAAAAGAACCGAAGGGTGGAGTTTCACATTTTGGATCCGGCCCCTTCCTCTGGGCCGCGGAGGCTCGAAGGGTGCGTCGAAGCGAGCGCGTCACAGCCTCAAGGGGCTCAGCCATCGCGTGGTGGAAAGCGCCGCGGGCGTGCCAAGTAGGTCCTGATTAGCCGAGCACTATGCCACTGAGACGAGGCGAGGCGAGGCGAGGGAGGGCGCTAAAGACGGCAGCGGCTGTTTCCACGCGCAGGACAGGGAGTGAGGCACGCGCCACCTTCCCACCCTTTTGCGCAATCACCGAAAGCTCTTCTGGCGCAAGCCCCCCCTCGGCGCCAATCACCATGGTGAGGGGGGGTGAGATGTTTTGGAGGATGGGCAAAAGATCCTCTCCACACCTCGCATCGAGTGCGATCAGGTGTTGATGCCCAAGGTGGGTGATCGCAGCCTTGAGGTCGGTGAAAAAGAGGAGGCGTGGGAGCCACAACCTCTCGCTTTGGCGGGTTGCATCCTCCACGATCCGCTCGAGACGACGGATTTTTGTGGGTGATGGGCCGGCCTGAATGGGTGAACGTTTGCTTTGAAAAAAAGCAATCCAGCTTGCACCCACTTCGGTTGCTGCACGCGCTGCGGCTTCGGCGGCGGGCATCTTCGGCCATCCGATCAAAACACCGACTTCCGGTTGTGGTGGGTGGATTATGACCTCTTCGATTTCAGCATGCGGTACACCTGCGATCCATCGGAGTTGTGCCCGCGCCTTTTTTCCATCACCATCGCACAGAAAAATGGTGTCCCCTTCTTTCAACCGAAGCACCCGAAGGTGGTTGATAATGGGTTGGGGGAGGGGGAGGTGTTTGCCGGAATGAAGTGGGGCTTTGATGAGAAAGCAGCGTTCTGTCATGCGTTCAAAACGCTGGTTTGCGCCACAGCATAGCGACCCAATCCCCCTCCTTCTCACATCGTACGAGCTCAAGGCCCTGGGAGAGGTAAGTCGCTTCGAGCTCTTTTGTTTCGGTGGCAAGAATTCCGGAGAGCACGAGCCAACCTTCTGGGACAACCTTTTGGCTGAGATCGGTGGCCATGGAAAGAAGAACGCGGCTTTCGATGTTGGCAAGCACCCAATCGAAGCGTCCAGAAATGCGGGAAAGAGGTAGTTGAATTGTGCGCAGTTGCTTGTGCACGCCGTTGCGCTTAGCGTTCAATCGGGTTGCGCGGAGGGCTTCTCGCTCGATATCGATTGCCAAAGCCTTTGAGGCCCCAAGCTTCAGGGCAGCAATCGAGAGAATGCCGCTTCCGCATCCCACATCGAGGACGCTTGCGCCAGCATGGAGCTCGCTCGAAAGGATCTTCAAAACCAGACGCGTGGATTCGTGGCCGCCAGTGCCAAAAGCCATGCCTGGATCGATGATCACAGGGATCAACTCCGAGGCTTCAAATGAAGCCCATGGGGGAGCGATGATGAGCCGACCGATGCGCACTGGTTGAAAATGTTCTTTCCAGCGTTCTTTCCACTCGTCACCGATCACTGGGGCCCATCGAGCGGGATAAGGCAAAAGCATCGCCGCGATACGGGCACGGTCTTCTTCATCAAAATGCGCCACCAGGGTGATCAGGCCTTCTGGCGCCTTCTCAAAGGTTTCGGCGTCTCGTTCCTCAATGCCTCTTGCACCGAGCGAAAAGAGAAGAGACGAAACTTCCTCGCGTGCACTTGGGGGGAGCTCCACAGCAATGGCGGGATAAATGGGCATTTTTGGCATGGTTTTGAGCAAGCCCAAGGAGGTCTTGGGCCTAAGCATGCCTAGAGGAGGCGCTTTGTGCTAGCGTCCAAGCATGAGACGTGCAGGGCTTTGTGTGATTTTGGTGTGCCTTTGCCTCCACCCTTTTCGTCTTTGGGCTCAGGCTCCTTCGCCACAAAGCACCCAGGAGCTGATTCGACGCGGGGAGGCCGAATATGAGGATCTTCGCTTTGATGAGGCGCTTCAAACTTTTTCGGCAGCTCTCGTTCGGCCGGGCAATGGGCCAGAAGAGCTATCGAAGATCTACTACTACCTTGCGCTCACTTACCTTGCGCTTGGCCGCAAAGAAGAGGCCGAGGGTGCCTATCGTTCGCTTCTTGGAATCAAGCCAGATTCGGTGCCAGGTCCGGAACTGAGCCCACGTTTTCGTGAGTTTTTCAATCAGGTGAGGGCGCGCTGGGAGGCAGATGGAAGGCCAGGCCTCCCGCCTCCAGCACCGGTGAGCATTCGCCACCAATTGCCCAAGGAAGCTCCTCGTGGGACAGCTCTTGGCCTCGAAGCACAGGTTGAGGACCCTGACAGGCGGGTGGGGTCGCTGGTTTTTGCGTATCGTCAAGGAGAGCGCGCTGTGTTCACCCGGGTCGAGGCAGAACGAGATCCTCAGGGAAACTACCGTGTCATCATCCCTGGAGAAGCGATCAAACCTCCCTTTTTCGAGTACTATATCGAGGCGCTCGATGCGAAAGGGCTTCCCATTGCAAGCCGGGGCGATGTGACCACACCCTTGCGCATTCTCGTTCCTGGACAAGAAGGAAGCCTCATTCAAGAGCCCCTCTTTTGGATTCTTTTGGGTGGGGGGACTGCTTTGGTGGTGGGAGGTGCAGTGCTCATTGCAGTGCTAAGTCAATCCCCCAATGCCACAATTGTGTTCACCATCGATGGATGAAGTGGGTGACGTTTCCCTAGGATGAAAGAGAGCTTGATGATGCGGCGACTCCATCGGCTTGGGCCATTTGCCTAAGCACGTACTGGAGCAGGCCCCCGTTGCGGTAGTAGTCAACTTCTCGAGGTGTGTCGAGCCGTGCCCGGACCTTAAAGCGCTTGGTTTGATCGTGCGAGTGGGCCACCACTTCAAGGAGCATGCGTGGGGCAAGGTCCTGCGAAATGTTGGTGATATCGTAGCGCTCAAGCCCTGAAAGACCCAAGCGCTCTGCATTTTCTCCGGGCAAAAATTCAAGGGGGAGCACCCCCATCCCAACCAGGTTTTGGCGGTGGATGCGCTCGAAACTTTCAGCAATCACTGCCCGAACGCCCAAAAGATAGGTTCCCTTCGCAGCCCAATCGCGGGAGCTGCCCGTGCCGTATTCTTTGCCAGCAATGACGATGAGGGGGATGCCTTCGTTGCGATAGCGCTCGGCCGCATCGTAAATTGCCATCGTGGGGCCATCGCTCGCTTCTCGGCCCAGGTACTTGGTGTAGCCGCCTTCGACCCCCTCGAGCAGGCGGTTGCGAAGGCGCACATTGGCAAAGGCGCCTCGCACCATGACTTCGTGATGGCCGCGGCGTGCGCCATATTGATTGAAATCGCGTGGTTTCACACCGCGGCTTTGAAGGTAGCGCCCTGCGGGGCTTTCGATTTTGATGCTTCCAGCTGGCGAGATGTGATCAGTGGTCACAGAGTCGCCAAGCAGGGCCAGAACGCGGGCTCCAAGAATGTCCGTGGGGGGGGGAGGAGGAAGAGGAGAGAGCCCATCGAAGAAGGGAGCTTTGGCGATGTAGGTGCTCGTTTCATCCCATTCGAAAAGGTCGCCCTTCGGTGCCTCGGTGCGTTGCCAGGCCTCGGGCCCTCGGAAAACATCGGAATAGCGCTCTCGGAAAGCGGCTTGATGCACATAAGTGGCGATCGCTTGGTCGAGCACATCAGGGCTTGGCCAGATATCGCGCAAAAACACGGGACGGCCTTGGGGATCTTCGCCAAGGGGTTCTTTGTCGAAATCGATGTCGACCCGACCAGCAATGGCGTAGGCCACAACGAGGGGCGGAGATGCGAGGTAGTTGGCTTTGACCTCAGGTGAAATCCGGCCTTCGAAGTTGCGATTTCCCGAAAGCACAGCGGCAACAAGGAGATCGTTCGAAGTGATCGCCTCTCGAATGGGCTCCTCAAGGGGACCAGAATTGCCGATGCAGGTTGTGCACCCATATCCGACAAGGTGAAAGCCCAGTTGCTCTAGGTACGGAAGCAAACCCGATTCGCACAGATATGAGGTGACAACTTGTGAACCAGGTGCAAGTGAGGTTTTGACCCACGGCTTGGTGCGGAGACCCCTCTCAACGGCATTTTTAGCAAGCAGGCCAGCACCCATCATCACCGAAGGGTTGGAGGTGTTGGTGCAACTTGTGATGGCAGCGATCACCACCTTGCCATGACTCAGCTCAAAGGTGCTCGAACAGCCGTTCCGATCGATCGTTACCCGCGCGGTTCGGTTGCGCTTTTCTTCAGGGATGGAGGCGATGGTGCGGGACCAAGACGCTTTCATTTCATCGAGGGGGATCCTGTCTTGTGGACGTTTCGGACCTGCAAGGGATGGAGTGATTCGATCAAGGTCCACCGTGAGCACATCATCAAATCGTGGTGTGGGTGAAGAAGGTGTCCAGAAAAGGTGTTGGGCCTTGGTGTAGGCTTCAACAAAATTGATATGTTCTTCGGAACGCCCGGTGAGGCGCAGGTAGTCCAAGGTTGCTTGGTCAATGGGGAAGAAACCAACTGTGGCTCCGTACTCAGGAGCCATGTTGGCGATGGTCGCGCGATCGGCGACAGAGAGGGAAGCAAGGCCTTCACCAAAAAATTCGACGAATTTACCGACAACACCTTTTTGGCGCAAAAGCTGGGTGATGGTGAGGACGAGGTCGGTTGCGGTGACTCCTGGCCGTAGTTTTCCACGGAGTTCTACACCAACCACCTCAGGGATAAGCATGGCAGAGGGCTGCCCCAGCATGGCGGCTTCTGCTTCAATACCCCCTACACCCCATCCCAAAATGCCCATTCCATTGGCCATGGTGGTGTGGGAGTCGGTGCCAAAGACCGTGTCAGGGTAGGCTTCCCAGGTACCATCATCGGCTTTGCGGGCAAAGACCACCTGGGCAAGGTATTCGATGTGCACCTGGTGGATGATGCCTGTGCCTGGCGGGACCACGCGGAGCCCTTGGAATGCCTGTTGACCCCATTTGAGGAAGCGGTAGCGCTCGGCATTGCGCTCAAATTCAAGCTTCATGTTGGCTTCGAAGGCCTGAGGGGAACCAAAAAAATCAACCTGCACTGAGTGATCGATCACGAGGTCCACAGGTTGGAGGGGGTTGATGCGTTTTGGGTCTCCTCCCCACCGAGCGAAGGTTTCACGCATGGAGGCGAGGTCGACGATGCAAGGGACTCCGGTAAAGTCCTGAAGGATGACGCGCGCTGGAAGAAAACTGATTTCGGTTTGGCCTACCTGAGATGGGTCGCGCCGGGCGAGGGCTTCGATGTGATCTTTTGTGATGTTGAGGCCATCTTCCCGGCGCAAGAGGTTTTCAAGGAGCACTCGGATCGAATAGGGCAAGGCGTGGATTGATGCCACCTTGTCAAGGGCGGAAATCCGGTAGTAGCGGTAGGAGCGCCCCCCAAAGTTCATGGAGGAGAGCGAGTCGAAGGAATTCGGATGCTGCATGAGCTTGTCATAGCGCAAAGAGCCAGGTGTGGCATGTTCTCACTGCCCAAATAGAAATTCGACCCGCGTGGTTTCGCCGGCAATCACCCGCACCGAGCGCCCCCGCTTTTCGCCCCGAGAGATGGCT
Organism: Sandaracinaceae bacterium; assembly: GCA_025056955.1. GTDB lineage: Bacteria > Myxococcota_A > Polyangia > Polyangiales > Sandaracinaceae > JANWYL01. The sequence goes on from JANWYL010000167.1 coordinate 5,568, forward strand.
TCAATCCAATGAATGCCCTCCGGGAGGAGGGTGCGAAAGGGAGAGGTTCCTGCCTCCCGACCATCGATCCGCACTGTGCCTTCTGGAGAGACCACAACCAAAACGCGGCCAAATTTTGAACTCGATCGGCTGGTCCGCACCACTTCGCTGCGAGGAGGCCAGCCATCAGAACGAGGCCTGGGGGGAGAAAGGGATTGGGTCGCCAAAAACTCCGCCTCAAGAGGTTCGGTTAGGCCAATTGGGGGTGACTCGTCTTCTGCTTCGGCAGGGTTGGTGGAAGCGCTTGATGCTTCCTCTTCGATTGAGTCATCAACTGAAAAAGAGATTGCCACTGGAGGAGCTTCCGCCGATACCTTGTGTTGGCTCCAAAAAAGCAGCAAGTTGCTCCAATCGACGACCGAGGACGAGAAAATGACGAGCATGATCGAAAGGCCAACAAGAAAGCCAAAGAAAGCAGCAAGGAGGGGGTGCTTTGGAAGCGAACGCAAGGAGCGAAAAGCAGGTGTGGGAGGTGGCCCAGCAAGTGGGGTAGGTGGGGAGGATGGGGTTGTGGAGGGTTTGGGAGCAGGTGCTTCTTTTTGCATTACCTCTGGCTCTTGATGAGGGGCTTCATCATCCCAGAGGGTGCTGGTTTGGGTTGGTTGCTCTTGGGGTGGTGCTGCTTCTTCGCCATCGAAACGAGTCCCTTGGGCCCACTCTGTATGTTCTCCTTCGGCAACTGTGGGGGTGAGTGCCCAGAGCCGGCAGGCCATGTGCGAAAGCCGCAGTCGAACGGTGGGAGAGATCGAGAGGCTTTCGAGGAACTGAAGCACTTCTTCAGCTGACTGGAAGCGTTTTGCGGGATCAGGCTCGAGCAAGCGTTCGATGGCTGTGGAAAGTATTGGTGGCACGTGGGGGGCAATCTCGTCGATCCGTGGTCGTTCTCCCCGTTGAATGAGGAGGAGTGTTGCGAGTTCGCTTGTGCCTTCAAAAGGGCGACGGCCAGAGAGCGCCTCAAAGAGAACAACCCCCAAAGACCAAAGATCGGCGCGCGCATCCATTGGACCGCCTTCGATCTGTTCGGGTGCAACGTAATAGGCTTTGCCTTTAATGATTCCTGTTTTTGTTGATTCGGAGGCGACGAGGGCTGACTTGGCGATTCCAAAGTCAGCAAGCTTAAAGTGCCCGCCTTTGCTGACCAGTATGTTTGAGGGGCTAATGTCGCGGTGAATAACCTGGGCTGGGCTTCCATCGACTTCCAAGGTGTGAGCAAAGTGCAAGGCAGAGGCGATATCGATCAAAAGCACAATTGCCATCTCAACCGGGAGCGGCTGACCCAAAAGGCGCAAAAAAGAGCGCAGGTCTCCTCCTTGAACGAGTTCAAACGCAATCCACGGGATGCCATCCGTTTCTCCGAAATCGTACAATTGGACAATGTGGGGATGGACCAGGTGCATT
>JANWYL010000168.1 GCA_025056955.1 Sandaracinaceae bacterium
ATGGGAGTGCTCCTTTGGGGGGAGCACTTTGCTCCAGAGCTTGGTTTTGAGTTTCAGGAGCCAACTCAGGTGGAACTTGGATGGAGTGAAGAGGTTGAAGTGCCCCTCTCGTCGCAACATCCTCCTTCTCAACCAGAGGCAGGAGAAACAAGACATGCGGAAGGGGAGGGCGATGCCAAAGCAGTGGAAGCGAGCATTGTTGATGCAGGCGTTCCCCGAGACGCTTCGAGGAGGAGAGGACGTGATGCCTTTCGCGACGATGGAGGAGAAGGGAGCGATGCCAATCGGGAGATTGCAGGGAAGCCTTGCCCCGAGGAGGATATGTGGCTTTGCGTCTCGACTTTGAGCGCATCCGCAATTCACCTCTTCGTTCCGACGTCGAGCGTTTGCTTGAGAGCATCCCAGATTGGCGGTTGCTTTTGGGAACAACCGGTGTGGAGCCCCTTCGCGACTTCGGGCGCATGCTGATTGCAACTCCTGACCTTCAACGAAGTTCACTGATCGTGATTGGCGAAGTGGCCTCAGACCATGTTCAGGCAAGGGAGCTTGCAGAGGAAGCTTTGCGTCTTGCTGGCTTGAGCCCAGAGTGGCAAGTGGAGCAAGGATTTTTGAGCCTTCCATGGCCAAGCATCGATGAAGTGGAGCGCAAGCTGGTTCTCTTCGATGAGCGCAGCTTCTGCGTGGCCCGCCCTGAAGATTTGGAGCGCATTTTGGGGATTGCCGAAGTGCGGGCAAAGCGCCAAGGAGCATCGAGCATGATCGAGGGTCTGCTCGGTATGCCACCCAAAGTGGGGCTTAGCTTGGAGGTGGAAGGGGTGAGCAACTACGTTAGACGAAGCCCCTGCCCACTCCCTCTTGATTTTGTGCTACACCTTCAAGAGGAATTGCAGAGAATTCGCTTGTTCGTTGAGGCGAGGTATCCGACTGAAGTCGAACGAGGCGATGCCGTGCACTGTTTCGGGGAGCTGAAAAATCGCTTGGTTTCTAATCCTTTTGTGGCATTGCTTGGCTTTGCGCAGCCATTGGAATTCCTCACTTTTGAAGGGGATGGTGTGTTCTTGAGGGTACACACCTACCTCACGTACACCCACCTTCGAAATGCCATAAGAAGCGTTGAAGATTGGTTTCGAAGAAAGGTGACAAGAAATGAAGGGGAGGGGGGAGAGGATCGTGGCAGTCCTCGAGTGAGTGAATAGGACACATTTTGACGTTGCTGGAGGATGGTGGTTGAGGTTGAGGAAATGAGCCATGGCAATCGATATCTCGATGGTTGGGGAGAGAGGAAAACAATTTCTCCGTCCAATTCGTGGGCTCTTTGATGCAGATATCGAAGTGTGGGCTGCACCCATAGGGATGTGGGGTGATGAGGTGCTTGGGCCAAGGGAGCGGATGGGCATCGAAAGGGCTGTGCCAAGGCGCAGGGCCGAATTTGCGACAGCCCGCGGGCTTGCCAAGTGGATGATGAGGCGGATGGGCTGGCCAGAGCAAGAGATCCCGGTTGGGCCCGATCGTGTGCCAAAGTGGCCAGAGGGACTGACCGGTTCGATCAGCCATTCAAAGGAATGGGCCCTCGTTGCAATCACGACCGAAGCAAATGGGCGGGTTGGAATTGATGTGGAGCATCGGGAGCAGTTGGAAGAGCCTCTGTGGGAGATGGTGTTTACCGACGCGGAAGTCGCGAGGTGGAAAGGCCTAAGCAGGGAGGAGCAACTCAGGTGTGCCCTCATTGGGTTTTGCGCCAAGGAGGCTGTGTACAAGGCGCAATATGGATGGACGGGAAGTTTTCTTGGATTTCACGCAGTTGAAGTGGAATTGAGCGGGTGTGCCGATAGGGTCGGGGACTTTTCGTGCACCTTTCGACAAGATGTGAGGCCGAGCAAATTCGATGGAGGAAGAGCGTTTCGGGCGGGTGAGCGCGTGGGGGTGCGCTATTTGCTCGATTGGCTAAGAGGCGCACCGGTGATTGTCGGAGCGTGGATCAAAGGCTAGCATGCGCAGAAACATGCGTTACGTTGAGCGCTGCTTTGCTATGCATGCCGGAAAGTCAACCGCGCTTTTTTCGATCCAAATTCTTTGGCATCAGAGCGGGTTTTGCACCTTGCTCCGCCGAAGAGGTGCTCAGAAAACGCCAAGGGGATTTTCGGGCCCTTGGTGGGGGCTACTCCTCATGATCTTGGCGATGGGCGAGGGAATGGGCAATGATGCATTTGCTCAGGATTTGGCTGCGCTGCAAGCCGAACTTCAGCAGTATGATCTGCGAAAGCCTGGAGATTTTGAGGCAGTCGAGGCACTTGGCAAGTTGAATGATGGGGCAAGAGGGCAGGGGGCCATCGCTCGGATTTCTAGGGCCTACGCAGCCACTGACCTCTATGTCGGGGCACGGCTTTTGGGCGACGTTCTGGCCATGGAAAGGCTTGCCAGGGCCCTGGGAGTTGAGGGAAGAGAGGGGATAGAGGCGTGGTTGGACTCGGAACTTAGCCAGAGAAGCGGGGGTGCCATTCAACTAGCGATTGAAGAGGCCAAGGCCACCCTCATGGGAGTGCGTGGGGAGAGAATCAAGGGGAACTTGCGAAACGAAGCGGTGTTGCTCGCTCAGTTGCCAACCGATCCAAGAACAATCCGCGAGTGGGTGAAAGAACGTTGTGATGTGACGCAAAGCTTGAGTCTGCCTCCAGGAGTGACTGCCGAAGAAGCAGAAGAAGCAAAACGCATCGTTTGGGGGATCCGAAGGATTGACGAAGCGATTCGTCGAGGAGAAAAAGGTGATCCATTGCTTGCGCTTTTGCGGCCCTTGCTAGAGTCGGCGAGGAAGAGGTTGGGTGAGGTGGTCATTGCAGATCCCAATTTTGACGGATTGGATGGGGTGTTGCACATCAAAGCTGGTTCATTGGCATGGGGTTATGTGTCCAGGTTACGCGTGCGAAGCGATGGAAGTGTGGAACGGATAAATCCAGAGCCGACTTTGCCAACAGTAAAAGAAGTGCCACTTCCTTCAAATCCACCTGGAGTTCCCCGTCCGATTCAAGAGTTGCTCAATCACCCAGACATTCAGCAGGCAACTGCAGGTGAGTTTCTTGCCAGAATTGATGGAGGGATTAGCACTCACATTTTGTGGTGTGTGTTGTTGACCCTTGCCCGCTCTCCAATTGTCGTTGCTGCTTTTGAAACACAAGGTGGACGCGCCCGCTTCGAGCCAGTGCGGGAGATACCGCCGGATGCGGTGGAAATAAGGGTGCGACCGGGAGGGTATGCAGTAAAACTCCCGAGGGGAGGAAAAACAACGGAGCTTCCTCGTTTGCGGGTTGATGGGAGGTGGCGTTTTGATCAAGATGGGCTTACCCGTCTTTTACCTCAGGGTGTGAATCGAGTGGTTGCTCCTTCTGGGCTTACACCAGCGCTCGCAGGGATTGAAGCCTTTGGAGTGGCGTCTCAAGGTGGTAAAGCATTTTTCCTGGTTCCATAAAGGGCGCATTTTGGGTGAAATGGCTGCTACCAGCTTTCAAGACGAGGTTGATTTCTCCCAGGCAAGGGAGATGATGGTGCGCATTCACATCGAGGGGAGGGGGATTCGAAATCCCGCAATCCTCAATGCATTTCGCACTGTGCCTCGAGAGTGCTTTGTCGATCCACCCCTTAAATCCCATGCATATGAAGATGTTCCCCTTCTGATTGGTTGGGGGCAAACAATCTCCCAGCCCTACGTGGTTGCATGGATGTTGGAGCTTGCAAACCCCCAGCCCACAGATCGCTTGCTCGAGATCGGTTCTGGCTCTGGTTACACCGCTGCCATTGCCTCACTCCTCGTCGAAGAGGTGATTGGGATCGAGAGAATTCCTTCTTTGATGCTCAAGGCCACCCAAAGGCTTAAATCCCTTGGATTTGAGCGGGTTAAAATCTACTGTGCGGACGGATCAGTGGGATGGGAGGAGGGAGCACCGTATGACATCATCATTGTCAGCGCGGGGGCGCCAAGAGTGCCTGAGGCATTGGTGAAACAGTTGGCTCCAGGGGGGCGGATGGTGTTACCAATTGGACCAAAAGAAGGTGTCCAAGAAATGACCAGGGTCACCAAGCTTGGGGGGGAGTTGCTCGAAGAAAGTTTTGGTTCAGTACGCTTTGTTCCCCTGATTGGCCGGGAAGGGTATGATGAAGATGAAAGCGAAGGAAGCGACGGAAGGTGAATGGAGGAGTTGGCAGGTGAGATCAACCGATGCAAGGGGACAGCGCACGCATTTTTTATTTAGTCCCGGCAGCGTTGGATCCAAGCTTCCAAACGTGACCCCTGGCGGTTTGCACGCTCGCATGCTGGGCCGGTGAGTTCGATTTCTTGTCTTGACGACTCACTCCACATCCATCCATTGACGGGATCTTCAACAAGAACTTGGTCATTAAGGTGTACTTCAACCGCCACATCCTCTTCAACGGCACGTTCCAAAGTGAAGGCACAACGTCCAATGGCTTCAATGACCTCACGGAGGACTTCACGAAGCTCTCCTTCGTTGCTTGCCGAAAAAAAGCGTCTTTGACCAGGGACATTTCGCGGGCGACCCCCTGCCACTGCCATTCGGTCAAGAAAATCGATGAGATCTGGCCTGCTTTCGTCGGGGATGCCGATGATAAATACCGGAATTCCCCATGTTTCGTGTGTTTCTCTGAGCACTTCGAGGGTACGAGGGTCATCAAGGCAAGAGTAAATTCCTTCTGTGGGGTGTTGGCAGGCTTCAGGAACATTGGTGCACACGCATCTACGGGGATCCACGCGCAGGCGGGGGTTGCAGTTAGGGCCGCCGTCAGTGGCAACCACGATGAAGCGACGGCCTTCTCTAGAATTCCGGAGTGCTTCGCGTGCCACCAAGATCGCTTCAACCGTTGGTGTCCCCCCAAAGGGATCATGAGCGTCGATTGCCCGCAAGATGGTTGAGGCGGAGTTCAAAGCGATGGGGACATCCAGTTGCGGCGAGGTTTGGCAGGCAACTTCAGCAGTGATTTCAACTGCATCAGGAGGAGGGGGATTTGGGTAAATTTTGGCTCCACTGCGCATCCTTTCCCCAAGGAGGGGGAGAAGGGAAGCCATCGCTTGGCGCAGTATTGTCCAGCGCCAAAAGGGGCGGGGCAGGTTTTCTGAGCCATCAAAACCCAGTCGCATCGAACCGGAGCGATCGAGCACCCACACCACATCCCCTCGGGCTGGTTGAATCGGGATTCGCTCGATCGAGCAGGGGCCGCTGTCTGTGGGTGCGTCGACCCCTGCATCAAAGACAGGCGGGGCATCAAAATCATCAATTTCTAGGCCAGTTTTTGCTCCACAAGAAAAAGCGAGAAGAGAGCAAACAAGGATAAGTGCCCTGCCATCGCCAAGTGCGGAAGCACAAGAGGGGTGGAGTTGAGGTCTACGGTTCTTCAACCGCATGAAGGTGTTCGCGGGCATAGCGGCGGTAGAGCTCGGCAGATTCTTTGAGCTGCTGGAGTTCTGTTTCGGTGAGATCGCGGATCACGCGGGCCGGTCGGCCGTGGACAAGTACACGGGGTGGGATCTTGGTCCTGGCGGTGATCAAGCTTCCTGCACCGATGAGCACGTCTTCTCCAATCTCAGCCGCATCGAGAATGATCGATCCCATCCCTACAAGCACGCGATCACCTATCGCACACCCATGGAGGATTGCACCATGACCAACGGTGCAATCGGCACCCACAATTGTGGCTTGCCACCCCTCTGTCGCATGTATGACCGCATTGTCTTGGATGCTCGTTCGAGGTCCAATGCGGATGGGCATGACGTCCCCTCGCAACACGGCGCCGTACCAAATGGAAGCTTCATCACCCACTTCGACATCGCCAATCAACGTGGCAGTTCGGGCGATGAAGGCACTTTTTGCAACCACAGGGCGTTTGCCGAGGTATGAGAGAAGGTGCATTGCTTTGCTCCTCAGGTTTTTGGTGTGATCCAGGTCCAAAGGATGCGCCCAAAAACACCAAGGCCGCTTCCCACAAAGTCTGCAAGCAAATCCAAAGGATCGGCAGAGCGACCAGGAACGAAGGCTTGATGGATCTCGTCGAGGACCCCCCAGCTCACCGTGAGCATCAAGGCGAAAAAGGCAACTCGCCAGGAACTGCGGCGGAGAAAGGTGTGCACACACGCGTGAGCAACGAGAAAGCCTAGGCCACCATATTCGACAAGATGAATGCCTTTGTCTTTAAGGGGAAATGACTCGATTGGAAAAGTTGGCAGTGCGAAGGAAGAAAAAAACCAAATCAAGGCCATGTAGCTTATGGCGGGAAGCCATGCCAGGATAACCTGTTTTCGTTCATGGAGAGAGAGGGATAAAGCTGAGACCATTTTTCACCGAGCTTTCAGGAATGATAGAGAACTGGAAGGCGACGGTTTGGCTGATGGGTGATGGGAGAACAAGGAGCAACTGGTTGAGCGAGCAAGGAGTGCCCCAGAGCTTGGGTGACAAGGGCCTCAACAAGCTGCCCCTCTAGTGAGGGTGATGGTGGAGCCTCAAGGTGAACAATTTCGTTGCGTTCACTGCGCCCTTGCCAGCGTACCCGATCGGTAGAGATGGTGGAAGATACCCCCTCAACGAGTACCTTTACCCGTGTACCCACCATAGAATTCAGATGAGCACGCTGAGACCGCTCCACGGCTTCTAAGAGGCGAGCAAGGCGTTCTTCTTTGATGGTTTCTGGGACTTCGTCAGGTAGGCGAAGGGCAGGGGTATTGGGGCGGGGTGAATACTTGAAGCAGAAGGCTGAGGAGAAGCCAATCTCTTCCACAAGCGAAAGGGTTTCCCGAAAATCGTCCTCACTTTCTCCAGGAAAGCCAACGATGAAGTCGGTGGAGATGGTCAACGATGGCTTCACCTTTCGCAGGGCTTCAACGCGGGACACAAAATAGGCACGCGTGTATCGGCGAGCCATTCTGCGCAAAATTTTGGTTGAGCCTGATTGTACAGGTAGGTG
>JANWYL010000169.1:0-239 GCA_025056955.1 Sandaracinaceae bacterium
CGGCATGCCTGTGCTCTCCTTGAAACAGGTGAGTTGAGATGCTGGGGCAATAACCGAGAAGGGCAAGTTGGAAGTGGGATGGCGGGCACAAACCAACTCCGCCCAACTCCTGTGCTCACTTCAAGCGGAGGTCCTCCCCTCAGCGGTGTTGTGGATGTGGCCGCAGGCTATGCACACACCTGTGCGCTTTTGGCCTCAGGAGAGCTTAGGTGTTGGGGACACAATGCCTTTTGGCAACT
>JANWYL010000169.1:249-6887 GCA_025056955.1 Sandaracinaceae bacterium
CTTGGAATTGATGGAGTCAGGCAAGCACACCCAATTCCCGTACCAGGCCTAAGCGAAGTTCGAGCAATTGCAGTCGGTGCCAATCATAGCTGCGCCATTCGTCGCTCTGGTGAGCTTCTGTGTTGGGGGCGTAACGACGAAAGCCAAATCGGAGTTGGTAGCGTGGACCCAACGGTGGTCAGAAGTCCAACGCCAGTCCGTGGGCTACCACCTGTGCAATCCATCTCGCTCGGACGCTTCCACAGCTGCGCCCTTACGCGCAATGCACAGATATGGTGTTGGGGAGGCAACAATCAGGGGCAGCTTGGAACAGGCACCATCGGTGGAGAGATGCCTGCGCCAACACGCGTGACGGGGCTCTGATCGAGAAGCCTTTGCACCCCAAGCGAGGGGGTTGGGGTCAATCCTTGCGCTGTGGTTAAATGTGGGAGCGCTGCTGAACAGCAAGCATAAACTCCTGCTGAAGCAATTTTTCGGCTTGCGCACATCCAGCAAATGAAAGGGTGACCACCTCTGCACAATGTGCTCGTTCACCCCGGCTCCGCAAGCAGCTTGGAGCAAGCATTGCCATTGCAGCAGCACCTTCTGCTTGGAGATGGGTGATCAAGGCCTGGGTGATCGAATTGACGAAATCTTCCTGGAGAATGAGGCGCCTTGCGAAACACTCAACCAATTGAGCAATGGCCCCGAAGCCAACAACGTATGGGCCTGGCCAATATCCGACGTGCACCACACCCCATGATGGAAGAAGGTGATGAGGGCACATGATGGTGACAGGGAGTTCACGCACCACGATCAATCCCTTTGCAACCGAGGTGGTTCGCTCCGATAGAATTGCCTTCGGATCCATGCGGTAGCCGCGGAGGAACTCGTCGATCCATGCGTCAGCAACTCGCTCTGGGGTGCGCTTCAGTTCGGGATCAATCCCGATAGGAGCGCCCACTGCTTCGAGGAATGCGCGGATGTGTCGCGCGGCTGAGTCCCTGTCTGGCATGCTTGAGGCATCTTTTCACCCATGGCCCCTTTTGACAAGGGCAGCCTCACCCAAATCGAAGGCGGCAGGGATGGGTGGCGGGCAAGTGGCGGCGGAAGACGCCAAAAATCATGGGCTTTTTCAAGAAATTTCAAAGCCAAAGCACCGGCACAAAAAATGATCAAAGGGCTGCGCATGGTGATTCGGGTTCCTTCTGCATCGTTGATCGGCGTGGATGCGCACAAGGTGGATGTGGAAGTGCACCTTGGGCGAGGGCTTCCAGGTTTCGAGATTGTCGGCCTTCCTGAAGGGGCTGTGCGCGAAAGCCGTGTGCGGGTATGTGCAGCCCTGGCGCAATCAGGCTTCGATATGCCCCCAAGGCACGTCATTCTCAACCTCGCTCCAGCAGACATGCGAAAGAGGGGTTCTCATTTCGACCTCGCCATCGCTGCTGGCATTCTGGCTTCGTGCGGGCTTGTGTTTGATACAGAACTGCAGAGCACGCTCCTTGTTGGGGAGCTTTCACTCACAGGTGAACTGCGCCCGGTGACAGGGCTTTTGCCAATGCTCCGTTGCGCCCAAAAAGAAGGCCTAGGCCGCGCGATTATTCCTCTCGACCAACTCGCAGAAGCAAGCCTTGTGAGAGGCATGGACGTGTTTGGTGCTGCTGATCTTCGCTCAGCCATCGCCTTCCTCACGGGTGAATCGAGCTTACCGCGTGCTTGCGGCGAACAAGCACTCGAAAACGAAAGGCCGGACGCAGACATGGCAGAAGTGGCAGGCCAGCTCCTTGGCAAACGCGCTTTGGAAGTGGCTGCCGCAGGCCAACACGATGTGCTCTTTGTGGGCCCTCCAGGGGCGGGAAAAACGATGCTGGCCAAACGCCTTCCAGGGATTCTTCCGCCTCCAACCCGCGAAGAGAGGCTCGAGATCGCAACGATCGCAAGCGCTGCTGGCCTGCCCATCCCAACATCTCGGCCCTTTCGGGCTCCCCACCACACCTCAAGTGGCGTGGCCTTGGTTGGAGGTGGAGACCCAATCCGACCTGGCGAAGTAACGCTCGCTCATGGTGGCGTGCTTTTCCTTGATGAGCTCCCAGAATTCAATCGCACTGCCCTTGAATCCCTTCGCACCGTGATGGAGGCAGGTGAAGTGCATATCGTGCGGGCCCACGAGCGGGCCCTCATGCCTGCCCGTTGCATCATCGTCGGCGCGATGAATCCTTGCCCCTGCGGCTACGCCGGCGATCCCAACCACCGCTGCCATTGCGCTCCTGGACGGGCAGAAGCTTATCGCGCCCGCATCTCGGGCCCCCTCCTCGATCGCTTCGACCTGAGGGTATGGCTATCTTCAGTGAGTTTGGAGGAGCTTGACCGCGCTCCTGCTGGAGAGCCAAGTGCAAGCATTCGCGCCCGGGTGATTCGTGCTCGGGATCGGGCCCAAGCACGCGGCGACCTCGAAGAGGGGAGAAGGCCTTCCAACACCGCACGCCTTCTCGCCAAGCACCTCACTGAGCTCAGGCCCTCTGCTCGACAACTCCTCGAAAACGCATCCAATCGCCTCGGCCTCTCCATGCGCAGCGTTGGTCGCGTCCTACGTGTTGCCCGTACGATCGCTCATCTTGCGGAAAGCGATCACATCGAAGTGCCCCACCTTGCTGAAGCCTTGCGGTTTCGCGGGGATTTTCTGAGGGATGCCAAAACAGATACAGATACACTGCCCAAGCAAGCACCATCTCATCAAAGCCAAAACATTTAAGCTTGTTGATCGATCCAAAAAAATATTTCTGGAATTTTTTAGCTTATGTTTGGCATTTTTTCTTCTTTCTCTCGCCTTTTTAAAATCAATCCCCCATCAGAAGTTCCATTACGCTCAAATTCTTCTTTCAACCAGTCGATCCCATTTGGAATACCGCTTCTTGATTCCGCTCTTGGATGCGGTGGTTATCCGAGGGGAAGAATCACCGAAATATTGGGCCATGAGTCAAGTGGAAAAAGCACGTTGGTTCTCCACGCGATTGCCGCATGTCAAGCACAAAACGGAATAGCCGTTTTATTTGATAGCGATTGCTCAATCAATGTCCGACTTGCTAAAGAAATAGGCGTAGACACGGAACGGCTTCTTATAAGCCATATCGATTCAGCAAATTCAGTTTTGGAGATGGCTCAGATCCTTATTTCGAGCAGGAGCATTGATCTTATTGCAATTGACTCAATTCCGACGCTTCAATTTAAAACAGCTAGTGCGATAAGCCCCACATTGTTCATCAATAAGCTTGCGGAAATGATTCATAGAAGCCAAACAGCTCTTTTGATTGTTGATTTTCAAAGAAACGACTTGAACTCAAGCGCAGCGATGACAAAAAGCCTCGCAAAATACCATGCAAGCCTACGCATACTTGTAAGTAAAATTCATTTTATTCAGAGCAAAAATCAAATCATTGGTCATCGCATGAAAGTAGAAGTAATAAAAAACAAAATAAGCAACTCACTCCAGAAAGTAGATTTTGATGTGTACTATGAAAAGGTTGGGAATCAAAAACCAAATCCTTTCAAAGAAGTTTTGGACTAAATAAAAGTGGATACAACGACGCTATCTTTTCTAGACTTCGAACAATTCAATTTTCGCCCATCCTCTTAAAAAAGTGCTCTTACTTAACCTCACTTGCGGCAACCTAATATGTCGAGCGAATCAAAAGCGGTGCCTGCTCGAAACGATCGCTCCCCTCAACGTGAACCCACAGGCGCTCTGACACGGCGCACCCATTTCGCACTGAAACCACAAGAAAGGCACAAGGCCACGTGAGCACACCTTCTTGCACAAAGGTGGCTGCATCTTCCGCGCTGAAGTAATCCCCTGCATCGCAATGAGAGTGGTAGATGAGCTTGATAGGCCGGCCCCTGGCAGCGGCTTCTTTAAAAAGCTTTTGGGCACGGATTTCGTTGATCTTGAAGTAAGTGCGCGAAGTGCGCGGAAAACGGATGGGATCGATTGCATGATAACGATCGGCTTCGTTGACCTCAGGAAAAACCTCGTCAACGAGCTCAGGAATGGCCGCAGGCCCTGCCCCGAACCCGCAGCATTCGCTGGGGTAGGTTGATTCGGCGTGGGAGCGTATCAGTGCCAATGCCTCAAGGGGCATTGCAATTGGCCCAAAAGTCCATAGAGGGCGATCCATCGCGTGCTATATTGCCTCGTCCAAAACCAAAGCACAGCCAAAGCGCTCGGTCAGCCCCAAATGCCTTCTCATGCATTCTACACTCGCAAGCCCTGAGCGAATGGCAGCGTCAACCTCAGCAAAAAGGGGGTCTTTGTTCAAAGCAGGAGGCATGTCCAAGCGCAAGCCACCGGGTTCCCATAAAAAGCCAGACCGGCCCAGCCACAAAGCAGCGTAAGATGAGGCTGGATCCTTTGGATCGGACCATACGGAAAGGCTGCACAAGCGACGCTGGCCCTCCGCCCCAATCTCCGGAAGGAGGCAGTGGCGTGCAAAGCGCACTTCAAAAGGCAAAGCGCTCATTTCCCTCCCGCAAGCGCAGGAATGATGTGAATCGCATCTCCCTCTCGCACTGGCGTTTCAAGACCTTGGAGAAAACGCACATCCTCCTCCCCAATGAAAATATTGACATGTCGCCGGATGCCCTGCTCATCAAGCAAACGTTCACGCAGCCCTGGATAACGCGACTCAAGATCTTCGATCACGTCCCGTAGCGTCTTGCCGTGGGCTTCAACTTCGTCCCGGCCTTGAGTGAGGTTACGGAGGGGAGTTGGTATGCGAACAGTAACAGCCATGGGTTTGCCTCTTTGTTGCGATTCTTAGCGCAAGTGCTCAGGGATGCACGCGATCTCTGAGCTCAGCGTGCCCTGAAAATCAAGCCCTGGCTTGTGGCGATTCCGAAGGTGGAGGGATAACTAGAAACGCAGGAATCGATGGAGGGTTGCGGTGGACAGAGCGCCACAAAAGCACTCCACTGAGCTCCAAAGCCACTGCCCCGTACTGGGCAGGAGTGAGCCCAAAGTAGCGAGGGTCAGCACCAGGGACATCAGTTGCTCTTAAAAAATCCAAAAAAAATCGCACAGGTGCATAGATGAGTGGCAAAAGAGCAAGGAAAAAGCCTATTGGACGCTTTTGCAAAACAAGCCACGCAAAAAGAATCGACGCACCAAGTGCCCAAAAGGCCTCATAAAGCCCCAAGTCATGGCGGGTCACGTAAGGAGGAGAGCCCACTTCATAATCCCGCACGCCCAGAAAGAAATCGGTGGGCCGGCCTGGGTGATCGTGAACCACGAAACACCCAAGTCGACCGAAAAACCAACCAAAAGGAAAAGCCCAAGCAATCGGATCCCCAACCACACGCGCATCGACAGAGAATCGCCGAGCGTAGCATAAAAGGCCCAACACAGACCCAATAAAACCACCAAACGAAGAAAGACCTTCCCAAATTCTCAGCATGCAGAAAGGATCACTCAGCAGCACTTCTGGCCGGTAAGCCAAAATCTCAACCCAGTGGGCGAAAATGAAAGCACTGAGCAAGACGTAACCACCAGCTCCTGCAACGGCTTCTGGATGGATGCCCTGGGCCTGCGCCCTTCGTTTCGCAAGCAAAACACCCACCATCACACCCGTCGCCACAAGCAGGCCGAAAGGCTGTATCGCAAAGCCGGAAGGGGGTTCGAAGCGTAAACCTCCAATTTCTATTGTTGAAGTTGGAAGAGGAATCCAGAGCCCTTCAAGGCGGAACCAAGGAATGACCCCGCTCACCTTCTTACCTCTGCATGGGGATGCACCTGAAAACAACTTCAAGCGAGGGTGCTGAACACCCGTTGCACATCATCGTCCTGCTCAAGCGCATCGATGAGCTCAAGGACTTCGTTGGCCTTTTCTTCGGGAAGCTCAATGGTGGTGGCCGGGATGTATTCGGGCTCAGCAGAAATTAAAGGCAACTTCAATGCTTCAATCCGAGATTGAAGACGGGCGAAGTTTTCAAAAGCACAACGCATGATAACAACCGGTTCGCCCTTCTCTCCTACTCCTTCACCCATCTCTTCAAGGCCATGGTCGATCAGGTCAAGCTCCACCTCATCATGGTCATAGCCGTTGGGGGAAAGACGAAACACCCCCATGTGCCTGAAAAGGTAAGCAACAGAACCAGCACTCCCCAGGCTACCCCCATGGCTTCTAAAAACCGAGCGTACGTTTGACACTGTGCGTTGAGGGTTATCGGTTAACGTCACCACAAGGAGTGCAACACCGTGTGGCGCGTACCCCTCATAAAGCACCTCTTCGTAGCTTTTACCCTCCTGATCTTGCCCTGATGCTCGACGAATCGCCGCTTCTACCTTGTCTTTTGGCATGTTGGCAGTCCTCGCGTTCTGGAGAGCCCTTCGAAGCGCAGGGTTATGCTCTGGGTGGGGGCCCCCTTGTTTCACGGCAACCGCGATTTCCCTTGCAATCCGGGTAAAAGCCTTGGACATTCGATCCCATCGAGCAAACATGGTGTTTTTGCGCTTTTCGAAAAATCTTCCCATTGCTCGACTCCTCGCTCAGTTTTATTTTACGAAGACCAGCGAAAAGCTCATTCGATCCTTGAGCCCTTCAGGCTGCTTATTCGGTTAAGAGGCTGCTCGGGAGGCAAGCGGGCCAAAGGATGGGAACGGTCGTATA
>JANWYL010000016.1 GCA_025056955.1 Sandaracinaceae bacterium
GACCACTTTCCCCTTCACCTTGGTGCCAGGGGGATAGCGCTCGGGCACGGTATTCCATGGATCATCTGTCATCTGCTTGAGACCCAAAGACACCCTCTGTGTCTCTTGGTTGTACTTGAGCACCTTAACGGTCACCTCGTCCCCCACCTTAAAGAGTTCGCTTGGGTGATTCACACGCCCCCAGCTCATGTCTGTGATGTGCAAAAGCCCATCAATACCACCTAGGTCAACAAAGGCGCCATATTCGGTGATGCTCTTAATCACTCCAGTCACAACCATCCCCTCTTCGAGCTTCTGAAGGGTTCTTGCCTTCTCTTTCTCGAGGAGGGCCCGACGAGACAAGACGATATTCCCGCGCTTTTTGTTGAACTTGATGATTTTGAAATCGAGGGTTTGACCGATGAATTTCTCCAAGTTGCGAACGGGCCGGATATCGGCCTGACTGCCCGGCAAAAAGGCGCGAATTCCACCCCGAATGAGCACGGAAAGGCCGCCTTTGACGCGGGCCACGACTGTGCCCTGAATGATCTCATCCCGCTCGCAGGCGGCATTGATTTCATCCCAGACCTTCAGGCGGTCAGCTTTCTCCTTAGAAAGCAAGACCAGCCCATCCTCCGTTTCTTTGACTTCGACGAGCACATCGACCGGGTCGCCAACCCGCACGGTGAGCTCCCCATCGGCGCCCTTGAATTCATCGATGGGAATGATGCCCTCGGATTTATACCCGATATCGACAACCACATGGTCTTTTCCGATGGCAATCACAGTCCCTGAAACCACGTCTCCTTCGTTTAAGGACTCGGCCTTCGCAATCGAATCCTCAAAGAGGGCGGCAAACCCTCTTGGTTCCTTTTTTGTTGTCTCCTGGGTTTGGGTGGCTTTCATCTCCTTCGCTTGACCTTTCTCTCTAAGATACCAAAGGAAAGCAAGCCGGCCCGAAGCGCTCAAGCGTGCCTGGCCAAATTCGGGCGTATTGGGTTAGCAACCCCTTCTTCAGTTGTCAACCCTTAAGCTTTTTTCGCACCGCCCCTTCGATTTCTGCCACAATTCCCTCAACCTCGCGACCGGTTGTATCGATTTGCAATGCGTCTTGAGCCACGCGGAGGGGTGCCACCTCTCGCCTGGCGTCTTGTTCATCGCGCCTGCGAATGGAGGCGCGGACCTCTTCCAGGGAAGAATCAAAACCACGAGCCTTTTCCTCTCGCCATCGACGAAGAGCCCTTTCTTCTTCGCTTGCCGTGAGAAACACCTTGAGCTCGGCGTCAGGAAAGACGACAGTCCCGATGTCTCGCCCCTCCAACACCACACCTCCCTCTGCCCCAAGATCGCGTTGCACCTGAAGGAGAATTTCTCGCACTTGTGGGTAACAGGCAAGGCGCGCTGCAACCTCTGCGACCCGCTCATGCCTCAAGGCCTGACCGAGGCGTACACCTCCAACTTTCAAGCCCGCCTCGTCGTATTCAAAAGAGAGCTCGCTTGCCAAACGCGCAATCGCCTCCCCATCTTCCAAAGGCAGTTGCCGCTCGAGGGCCCAGAAGGCCAAGCTTCGGTAAATGGCCCCGGTGTCGATGTGCAAATACCCCAAGCGCTTAGCGAGTTTCTGAGCCACAGTGCTTTTGCCTGAGCCTGCTGGGCCATCGATGGCAATCACAACGCCTTTCGGTCTCATGATTTTTCCTCTTCAATCTCAATGTTTGCTCCCAGGCTTTGCAAGGTCTCGACAAAATTTGGGTAGCTCACTTCGATGCACTCGGCATTCTCAACCACTGTTTCTCCTTCTGCCATGAGGGCAGCCACCACCGCCGCCATGGCTATCCGGTGATCGCCCTGGGGGTCGATCCGGGTGCCATGGAGTTTGCTCTTCCCCTCAACGATCAAGCCATCCTCAAGAACAACAACCTGAGCGCCCATGGCCCTCAAAAAAGCAGCGGTGTTTTCTATGCGGTCGCTTTCTTTGAAACGCAAAGCCTGGACGTCTCGGATTTCGCTTCTTCCGGAAGCGGCGAGGGCCAAAACACATGCGATTGGAACTTCATCGATCATGCGCAAAGCCAGCTCGGCCCCCACCCGAAATGGAGATTGCACTCCTGAGCGGACTCGGACCTCGGCCCATGGCTCATGACCTGCTCCCTCGCCACGGGGCGCCACTTGAAGCCGCACCCCGCACCAACGCATGACTTCGAGAAGCCCTGTTCGGGTTGGGTTTGTGCCCACGTTTTCAATCTCTATTTCGCTCCCCGGCACCACAGCTCCTGCAACGAGCAAAAAGGCCGCGCTCGAAAGATCGCCCGGAATTTGCCAATCAAAGCCTTCCCAGCAGCGCGCCCAACTTGTGGGATCGAAAAGCGAAATCGTGCCCGTGGTCTGAAGCGGCATCCCAAGGGCCAGCATCATGCGCTCTGTGTGATCTCGGGAAAGGAGGGTCTCATAAACCACTGTTGGCCCGTCGGCGTAGAGGGCAGAAAGAAGAACCGCGCTTTTGAGCTGAGCGCTCATGTTGGGCGAGTGGAACTCAAGCGGCGCAAGCCTTTCTCCCTCAACCAGGGGCGCAATTGAAATTGGAGGATAAAGCTCATCAGGATCGGCATGGGAGCCCTTTGGCACTGGCCATCGGGTTCCACCGATGTGGGCACCCCGGGCCCGTAGCGCAGAGACCAAAAAACCCATCGGCCGCCGCGATAAGCTCGAATCACCAACCAGACGCGTGCCAAAACGCTGGCCACAAAGCACCCCCGCAAGCAACCTCATCGTGGTCCCAGAATTTTCGCACTCGATTGGCCTTTCGGGCATGCGCAGGCCATCAAGCCCAACCCCATGGATGCAAATCCTCTCTGGCCCCTCCTCGACAATCTTCACCCCCAAAGAACCCAAAGCGTTGCGCGTGGCCAGAAGGTCACGGCTCCGAGGCAGCCCCTGAATCCGTGAGACTCCTTCCGCGAGCGCTCCAAAAATCAGCGCCCGATGCCCAATCGACTTATCCCCAGGTACGCGCACCTTGCCACGCAAAGGGTTACCACCATGAATCCTCAAACGCCGCATCCCAAAACTCCGTGCTCAGTTTTGCCCAGTCGGCTTTGGATAGCTTCCAAGCACTTTGAGCTCGCGGCTTCGCATCCGCACTTCATCAAGCGCAGCAAGCATTGGCCGGTCACTGATATGACCATCAAGCTCAAGAAAAACCAATTGCTCAAATGAAGGGCCTGGCGCCCGACGGGACTCGACGTGGGAAATGTTGATCCCTCGCTCTGCAAAAGGAGCCAAGGCCGCGTAGAGGGAGCCTGGTTTTTCTTGTAAAAGGAGCGCAATCAGCGTGCGGTCTGCTCCCGTGCGCCGAGGCACATCTCGCGAAAGCACCACAAAGCGCACCTTCAGGTGGGGATCGTCCTCAAGATGCGCGTGGATGCGTCGAAGCCCCTGGGCTTCTTCATCCGAAGTCAAAAGCACGGCTGTTTTCGCTTCGCTTTGCGCAAGCTCAAGGGCGTGTTCTATTGAGCGGGATTCGATCACCAATGCCTCGGGCCAGCGCTCTTCGATGCTTCGGGCACAGGCAGACAAAGCAAAGCGACTGCCCGTGATTCGCTCAATCGGGCCATCTTCGGAGCAGCCGTAAAGGTGGTATGCCCTGGGCACGGTGCGCTCGCCAATCACTGGCACAGAGCCGTGAACCAGCGCAAACAAGGTGCTTGCCACAGTGCCCTCATCGGTTGTCTCAAAAGGCAAAAGCGCTGCACTCGCTTCGTTGCGCTCGACAGAGCGAATGGCCTCTGCAGGGGAGCTGGCCAAAAAAAGCTCTGCCAGGCTTCCAAAAGCAGCCCGGGCGGCCACCCTGGCCAACTCAAAATCAGGCCCAGCAAGGGCAATCCGAAGGGGCCCAAACCACAGCCCCGACGCCCCGACCACCTCCCGCATCACCGCTTCAAGGGTCCTCAACGCCAATTCACCATCAAGCTCTCGAAGCACCAGCCGAGCTGTTCGCAGCACTTCTTCGAGGTGGGGCAGCTTGTACATCACCCCACCAGACTCTTTTCTTAGTGCAGAAAGTGCCCTCACCCATCGAATGCGCTCTTCGAAGGCGCGGGCAATCTCTCGGTCAGCATTCGCAATCCCTTCAATGATCTGTTTGTAGCGTTCCTGAGCGTCGCTCATAATGCATTTTAGCACCCAACCGCTGAGCAATCACCCCTGCCCACTTCCAAACCCTCCATCAAAGCACCACCCTTTCCTCCCTCAAAGGCACCCGAATCACCTTTTCACAACGCCCATCTGCCCCCACCGTACACACCCTCCATCAACCTGCAGTCACCTTTTTTCACCATGGGAAAAGCCCTCCGCCTCAAACGCCATCAACCGCCACTGGACTGGTTCCAGGACCAGAAGAGGGCCACTTGAATCACGGTCGGTGCTGCTTGGGACAACTGGCAGGATCAGCCCACAAAGCACACCTGCGCACCCCGACCCAGCAATGCAATCCCTGCCTTGAAGTCCACGGCATTTGCACACAATGAGGCGGAGGGGATTGGGCTCGTACCCATGCAGTGTGTCCAAAAGATCGCAACACCGCCACCAGATGAAGGAGAGCGCTAGACCGCAAGCTTCAGGAAACTCCAAGCGGGTGCAGGGGCCCTTGAAGCTGCCCCAATGTGCCACCAAATATGCCATGCAGTTGTGGGTTCCCCCGCAGGCGATTTGCAGCACACGAACAATGATGCTCCTCAAGCTGCTCTCATTTCGTTCAAGGTCCCCCAGTGACAAAGCTCATGCCCACGCAGGAATTCTTGGTCGGAATTTTCACCCGCATCCCCCCTGCCCCATAAGCGACCTTCTCCACAAAAAAGCAAAGCGCCGAAAAATCACCTCTCGTTTGGGTAAAGGCTTCTTGGCTGGCAGTGCCTTGTAACGCCCAATAGTGCGCTTTGCGGCCTGGTCAAAGTTCTCCTCTTGAACTCCTAAAGGCGCTTGGTCGTGTGGAGGAAACCATCACCAACCAGCACCCCCTCCCCATCCTCGGTATATCCAAAGCCTTGCCTGCGACCGAGCCCAATATCGTCACTGGGTACTCCCGCAAGGAACCGAAAGCCATGGAGAGAGGGCAAGTGGCACTAAAAGTTCTATCCGATGAAGTGGGGTGAAATTGCGCCTTCCACACCAAGGTTCCACTTGTACTGGATAAAGCGCACCCTGGTTCTATGGTCTACAACACCAAAGCAAACACCAGGTTGCCTCCCCTCATCTCCCACACATCACACCCTAACCATTCGCCCTTCCGCACCCCCCATTCGCCCAGAGCCCAAGTGCATGGCCATGCATCCGCACACCCTCACGCGAACATCACCAACACCAACAACCACACCTCATCTACATAATCTACATACCCGCTCCATGCAACCTGATCAAAACATGGTTTCCCATACAATCATCCATCGCTCATGCACACATCACCAACAGCATCTTATGCATGGGTTACGGTTTCACTCGTCTCACCCAATCCAACCAAAGCCATCACACACCCTTCTGGTAACACACCATCACTTCTCTTTCATCCACAAAGAGCACCGTCTCTTTTGCACATGCAACCCACTTCTTAAGGGCTCAACCCAAACCTACCTTGTTTTTCCCACAAAAGGCATCAAAGTCGCCCCTCGACCCCTGCCTGTGGCCCCACCTTGGTGTACCCAAGCTCAAAAGATGCCTTTCAAGGATCAAATGGAAGCTCCCCCCACCACAACCACCCAAAATACAAACCATGCACCATCATCATTTCCGCCAAGACCATGTGGTTTCACCAAAATGCCTTTCGGGCACTCCAAGGTTGTAAACGCATCACTTCCGCCCCTTCGCTTGCACCTCTTTTGAAAGCCACCCGATTAGCTTGTTTTTTTTTCAAAAATCGCCTTTAACTCCTTTTGCCACTCAATCAAGCGCTGAAAAGCTTCAAGGGGGCTGACTTCGGCCAAAGGGTAATCTGCGATGGTTTTGGCAATCTTTTCAAGCTGCTCTTGAATCCAATCGCTTGGTGAGGCAGGTAGTGCTTGGGTTGCGTCCTTGGTTTTTCCCCTGACACCCAATTCCACCCTTTCCTCTTCGCTTTCAAAAAGCGCAAGCTGGGCCTTTCGCGGCGTTGAGCCACGCTCAAAGGCAGCCAAAATCTGAGAAGCGCGGGTTGTGACTTCGCTGGGGATTCCCGCTTGTCGCGCCACAGCAATCCCATAGCTTCGGTTGGCGCTCCCCCGAAGGAGGCGGTGGAGAAAAATCACTTCACCTTGGTGTTCCCGCGCGGCCATGTTGTAGTTGCGGACAAATTCAGGGCGTTCTTCCTCGAGCGAAGCAAGCTCATGGTAATGGGTTGCAAAGAGGGTGCGGCAGCGCACCCTGTCAACCAGGTATTCAGCAACGGCACGGGCAATCGCCATCCCATCGTAAGTGGCAGTCCCCCGGCCAATTTCATCGAGGATCACAAGGGAACGTTCGCTTGCTCCTTTGAGCAACGCCGCGGTCTCAACCATTTCAACCATGAAGGTGCTGCGCCCGCGCGCAAGATCATCACTCGCACCAATTCGGGTGAGAATGCGATCAACCAAGCCAATCTTTGCTTTCTTTGCGGGCACGTATGAACCCATCTGCGCCAAAATCACAATCAGCGCTGCTTGGCGCATAACAGTTGATTTGCCCGCCATGTTTGGCCCCGTGATGATCCACATCCGTTCTTTTTTTGCGTCGAGGCGAATGTCATTGGGCACAAAAGCCCCTTTTGGCAGCATGCGTTCCACCACGGGGTGCCTCGATCCTTCAAGCTCAAGAAGCGTGCTTTCGTCCAGTTCGGGACGGCAATGGTTTTCCTCTTCGGCGAGCTCGGCGAGGCCCGCAATGAAATCGACTTCTGCAAGCCAGGCAGCAAGACGGCGAAGTGAAGGTGCGGCTTCAACGATGCGCTTCCGAAAGGCTTCGAAGCACTCGCTTTCCAAGGAAAGGAGGCGTTCTTCGGCCGTTGAAATTTCGCGCTCGATGGCCTCAAGTTCCTCGCTCGTAAAGCGCTCTCCCCCGGCAATGGTTTGCTTGCGTCGGAAGTGTGAGGGGACATGTCGGAGGTTGGGGCGGGTGACTTCGAAATAGTAGCCAAACACGCGGGTATACCCGATTTTGAGGGAAGCAATCCCTGAGGCCTCTCTCTCTTTGCGTTCGAGCTCAAGCAGGGCCTGACGCCCCCGCTCAGCCTGGCGCCGTGCAGCGTCGATCGGCTCGCTTGCGCCTTCGCGGACCAAGGACCCTTGCCCAATCGCCATTGGCAACTCCTCCTCGAAAGTGCCTTCGAGGGCTTCGCGGAAGGCATCGAGTCGATCGCTTGGTGGACTGAGGAGCGCGGCGCTGGCCTGCCCTTCAAGAGAAGCCAAAAGCCCAGCGAGGGTGTGGGCGGTTCGAAGGGATTGCCGGATCGCACCAAGGTCGCGGGGGCCAAAACTTCCGTACTCAGCTCGGCCCACGAGACGCTCGATATCGGGCAAGGCGCGGAGGGTTTCGCGCACTTTTTTGCGGACGCTGCGGTGCTCAAGCATGACCCCTACCGCATCAAGGCGCCGCCGAATCGTCGGAAGATCAAGGAGAGGCCGAAGCAAACGCCGCCTGAGCAGTCGGCTTCCAAGAACCGTGCAGCTCCGATCGATGGCAGAAAGCAAGGCGCCGTCTTTTTGCCCGCTCAAAGAACGGACGAGCTCGAGGTTGCGAATGGCCGTTTCATCAAGCTGCAAAAAAGCGCTCGCCCCGGCACGCTCGATCGATTCGATGCGCAAGGTGGCCCGCGGGTGAGCAGCCTGGGCATAGGCCAAAGCCGCAGCCAAGGCTTCGCGTGCAAGCGGCGAAACTCCCTCAAGGAGAGAGCCATCCATTGCATTTTCAAGGAGTTCAAAGCGCGGTGGAGGTGAGGGGGCGATGCGGATCCTAGGGAAAGCGCGTCCCAATTCCTCGAGCATCGCCTCTTCAAGGCCATGCCAAAGGATCTCACGGGGTTCGAGGCGATAAAGTTCTGCCAAAAGCTCCACCCAGTCCGAAGGCTCCGAGGCCCAAGCCACAGATCGCCCAATTTCGAGTCCAGCAATGGCCAAGGCCCCTTCGCGCCTCATCAATACGAGAAGCCAGTGGTCGGCCTTTTCTTCGGCAAATTCAAGGTCCACGGCCAAGCCAGGGCTCAACACCCTTACGATTTCCCGTGGCACAATCCCCCGCACCGTTGCCGGATCGGCCATCTGCTCGCATATGGCCACGCGATGGCCTTTTTCGAGCAGGCGCACAATGTAGCCAGAAGCCGAGTGATAGGGCACCCCAGCCATCGGAATGTCTTTTCCGTCCGGCCCCTTCTGGCGGGAAGTGAGGGCAATGTCGAGAATTTGCGAGGCCAAAATCGCATCCTCGTAAAAAAGCTCGTAAAAATCCCCAATCCGAAAAAAAAGCAAAGCATCGGGGCACTCGGCCTTCGCCCGAAAGTACTGCTCCATGGCTGGAGTGCGTCGCTCAGAATCGCCCTGCTTTCGCTTCATCATCGCCATCACTCAAAGCGCCTTGTGGTGTAGCGCAATGGCTCCACCTCGACCTCAAGCAGCCCTCGGCGCGAAACATCAAGCACATAGAGCCGGCCAATCGGCGCGCTCCAGTGGACATCAACAGGAAGGGCCAAACCGCGGCCAGTGCCAAAGCCAGTCAGTGCGCCGATATCCAGATTGAGGAGTGTCAGCCCTGAAAAAACCATGCGAAACTCGGGCGAACCCGAGCTTGGGCGCAGGGCAATTCGAAAAGCAAGCGCTGCGTTTCGGTAGAGTTCGCCAGGCCGTGCGCGGCTCTGCCAAAACACAGAAAGCTGCGAGTCCACTCGGCACCGGCCCATCGCATCGCTTTTCACCCGATGGCGCAAGCCAGTGCGGCTCCCAAAAACAGTGTAGGCGCCCCGCACGCGCACCTCAAAGCGGACCACCCGATCGCGAAGGCAGCCCAGCGCCTGAGCAAGCGGAATCTCTCCCTCCCGCTCAAGAAGCAAGGCATCGCGCTTGATCCAAAGCTCGCCTCTTCCGTCTTCTCGAAGACGGGCATCCTCAATCTGAACAATCAGCGGCGCTTCGTTGAGGCGACCGCCCACAAGGCCAAAAGCCTCTTGACACGCCCGATCCATGCGTCGCTCCACAGGCAAAGTGAGCAGCAAAGCCACAGCATCTGCCTCTCCCGAGCGCTCAGGTTCAGGCGCTTCGGCAATCGCTGCGCTCCCAAGCACTCCAAGCCCGCAAGGATCGATGCCGCTTTCAAGCACCCACCATTCCCCACGCTCTTTCAAAACCCCCTCAAAAGGGCGCCCGCTCCCCAAAGCCCCCTGCCAGCGCAGGCGCCACACCTCGCCGGCCGCTTCAAAGGGATCAGGTGAAGCGCAAATTTTGGCACGCACCCTTTCCCCATCACTTCCAAACACCCCCTTCATTCCTTGTGGGCAATCGATTGTATCAAACTCGCTACCTTGGGGATCAAGGGGGGAGGCGCTGCCTTCTCGAGAAAGGGCCACCTCGGCCAGATTGACCCAAGGCAGCAAACGGCGCTCCCCAATCCTCGGGCGATGCCTGCGAATGTACACGTAGGGCTCAACAGTGCTTGCGCAATCTGCGGGATCGCCAGCCGCACGGCCACGACACAACGCATCTGCATCGAAGACATCGATGAAGCGAATGCTTCCATCATCCATCGCAGCAGCCACAAAAACCCCTCGAAGCACGCTTGGAGCAGGGGGCACTTCCCGCTCGGAGAGGCGCTCTGGAAAACAGGCCTCTGCCCAAGGGTTGGCTTCGTCGTAGCGAGGGGTCAACACCTCAAGGGCACGTGCGCCCAGAAGGCCAGGAATCCGCTCAGGACGGAGGGCAGAAGCAGCGCCCACAGGCAAAAGGGCCCCAAACTGTTCGCTCAACTCATCGGAATGGTCGAGAACGAGCACAGATCCATCCCGGTCATCGATCGCATAGATGTATCGTCGGCTCGGCGGGGCATTGGGATCGAGTGAATCGGGAACCATGGGAGTGATGACGAGATCGCGAATGGGAGCGCCCGTCACAAGGGGGGGTAAAAGACTCCGGCTCTCCCAATCGATGCGGTGAATGAGTGGGAGGCGACGGTCACCAACCAAAAGCTCTGGGCCAGAGGCAAGGACAGAGGGCGCAGGGGCCAGGACAGGTACATCAAGCGAAATCGCCGGGCTGGGCCAAGGAGCGGGCTCAAAACCAAGGGGGCAATACCTATTGCCGGGGGCTTCCTCTTCGGGCTTCCCCACTTGAAAGCGCCCCCCAACGCCACTTAGGATAATTTCTTCGCTTTCACCAAAAATGCATCCATCGATTCCGATGCGCATGACCGAAGAACGTTCAGGCAAGGCCACCCACAATGCCCTCTCGTCGGGGTCCAGCACCAGACCTGCAGGGGGTGCAGGCAGTGGAAAGGGGTCGTGGTCTTCGGCACGTGCAAAGCCTTCTCTGCGGAATCGGCGGAGGTCGATCGCCTGAATCGCACGCTCGCTTTCGCTGCTCACAAAGGCGCAGCGGGGAGCCGCCTTGGGCACAACAATCGCTCGAGGCAAAGCCATGGTTGGCACATGGGTCGCCCCCGGAATGGCGGGGTCTGAGTCGTTCACTTGGCGCGCATCGAGATCGATTGAAGCGATCTCACCACGGGTCTCTTGGAGCACAAGGGCATGAAGGCTTCGCCCTTGTGACGAGGCGGTTGGGGTGCAGTTGGCCAAGTCAAGGGCCTCTCCGCTCTGCCGATCGAAGCAAACGAGCGCCATGGCCACTGGGCGAGCCAGCAAGCGCGGCACAATGGGGAAAGGATTTTGGCCGCAACCCCAAACCATCCCCAAAGCCAAAATCCAAACCCTCACCCAGCTTTGATTCATCTCAACACCTGGGCAGGTCGCGGGCGGCCAAAACGAGCCACAAGACGAGGCTCCTGGTTTTCTGCAAGCGGCGCAACATCCACAAGGTAAAGCACCGATTCTCGAAAGTCCGCAACCCATAACCATTTTCGCTCGGGATCAAAAGCCAGCGCATAAGGCCCTTGAACACCAGGCAGCACCCCTTGCGTGCTGCCCCGCTCCCCATCGATAAACCAAAGCCGCCTGTCATCAAAGCAGCTGACCACCAGCCAGCGGCGCCCATCCCATTCCATGGCCTCAAGCTGAGCTGGGCCACTTCCCACATGGGCAACCCGCGCAGGCCTCGCCTCCCAGGGCACAAAAGGGCGCGCTGGACCTTCTAGAAAAAGAAGCGCCTCTGGGCGACGCATGAGGAGGTAGATCCGCCTTCCACCCTCTCGAAAAAGCGCATCTCGGCTCTCAAGACCATCATCAACCCCTACAAGACTCAAACGCCCTCCCTCAGCAAGACGGGCACAACCAGGCCTTTCACCGTCGGCAAAGGCAACAACAGAAGCGATCTCCCGCACGGGACGAAAAGCCGAAACAAAAGCGCTATGCGTCCACAGGCGACCGCTTTCAGCATCGAAAGACGCATTGACGACATCATTGGGCAAGCCTCCCATCGCATCGACCAGTACTGGCACCAATTCCCCATCGATTTCACGCTCGACAAAAAGGGTGACCCGGCCATTCCGGTGAGCCATGAGGATGTAATCGGCAGGGCTTTCCTTAGGCCCGCCAATTTCTGCCAAGCGCCCAACAGCAATTGTAACGGGATCTCCCGATATGTCCACCTGAGCCCCGCAGTCGCCCCCTCGAAGCGCAGAACGTCTCCTTGGTGCACAAACTTGGGGCTGCCCAGTCCCCTCGCAAAACAGCGCCCCGCTTTCTGGATCAACGTCAATCCAGGTGAGATCCACCTCGCTCCGAACAGGCAAATACACCCGATCTCCACGCGAAGAAAGCGCGATATCGCTTGCATGAGAGCCGATCAAGGCCTCTGAAACCACAAAATCTCCAAGCTCCTCAAAAGTGCAAAACTCCTTCCCGCAGTTTCTCAGGGCTTGCTCCATCGCTTGAACCGAAAGAACATGCAAAGAACCCGCACGATAGCGCAAATCAAAATTTGACGAAACCGCAAGAAGAAAGCGAGGGCTTGCTTTTGGTACAAGCAAAAGGGCAACTGGGAAATTCAACTTTTGCGGTGGTGGCGCAACCCCTTGATTTTCAAGCCAACAGGCCTGGACCAAAAACAAAGCAAAAAGCGCACACCCATAAAGCCCGTGTTTTCGCTTCTCAAGCATTGGTCACCGTGACTTTGAGACCCCCGCTTTGCTTCCAGATGTTTTCTCCCATGGATCCAGAAGACCTTCCCTTTCCGAAGAATTTATTCCACCACCTTTTGACCACTTGCCGGGGCCTGGGTTCAACCGCTCGAGTTCTCGGCGCAAAAGAGGCGGCGCGTTTTCTGTCACAACAATTTGCTCGTCCATATAGCCCCCCAAGCGCAGGACAAGACTTAAAGGTTGACCTGCTTGAGGGCGCGGAATCTCAAGGGGTGTCACCCCTAAGCGCTTTCCCTCATGATACACCAGTGCTCCTTGCGGAATGCTCTCAATGCGGACGAGCGCCACCACTTCACTTGGCTTCTCACTTAGCTTCTCCCCTGTCTCGCTTCCGGCTGGCTCTTTTCTTCCTTCTTCACTCTCTTTGCTTCCACCCTCCCCTGCCTCTGATTTAACCATTCCTGATTCACTCGATGGCGCGGCCTTGTCGCCCACTCTTCTATCGCCCACTTTCGCCACCTGCTCTTTGGGCTCCTTTTTCCCAGTCCGAGCCCACACCGCAACCCCTGCCCCAAGCCCAAGCACAACAAGCCCAGCAAGGGCAATGAGGAGAGGTTTGTTTTTTCTTTGCGGTGGCTCGGCCGCAACCTGGATTGGAATGCGCCGTGTCGTCACACTGCTTCGCGGTAAAGCACCCCCAAGCTCCTCCTCAATGCCCTCAAGAACAGCTCGGAGCTCCTCCATGGAGGTATAGCGCTCTTCCGGGGCCTTGGCCAAGCACTTGAGAATCACAGCCTCAAGGGATGGAGGAATTTGCCCTACTCCCTCCACAGAGCGCGGTGAGGGAGGTGGAGCGTGGATATGTTGGGACAAAATGCCCATTATATTGTCCGCATCAAATGGGAGCCGGCCCGTTGCCATTTCAAAGAGAATGACACCCAATGAGTAGATATCGGTTCGGGCATCCACTGGCCGGCCCAAGCACTGCTCGGGGGACATGTAGTGAGGCGTACCAAACACCTGCCCCGCTTGGGTCAGCTTGCTCCCGCTTCCTCCCACCTTCGCGATCCCGAAATCAAGAACCTTGACGAAGTCGTTTTCTTCACCGCGCTTGATGAGAAAAATGTTGTCAGGCTTGAGATCCCGATGGACGATATCTCGAGCGTGGGCCGCCCCAAGGGCCTTGCTGATCTGCTTGCCGATTCGAACCACTCGAATCGGAGGAAGGGGAGCTTCTTTTTCGATCACCTGACCAAGAGGGCGCCCGTCTAAAAATTCCATCACAAAGTAGGTGGCGCCGTTGCTCAAGCGCCCAAAATCGGTGATATCGATGATGTGCTCATTTCCAATGGCTGAGGCGCTTTGAGCCTCCTGTTGGAAGCGCTGCATCACTTCTTGGTTTTTGGACACGTCTGGGCGAAGCACCTTAATGGCCAGCGGTCGTTGCAACACCACATGACGTGCCCGATACACCACACCCATTCCCCCTTCCCCAAGCACCGCCTCGATGAAATAGCGCTCATCAAGCACCTGGCCGATCAGGGCATCCTGAGCCCCGGCTTTTTCAAAAGCACCACCCCCTCCAAAGGGAGAAGATGCAGAGGGCGAAGAACTAGGCGAAGCAGATACAGGCTCTCTCATGGCAAACAGTGCTCAGACAATCAACTCAAGCATCGCGCGAAAAGCGGGGGATTGGCAAGGGAGAGCATTCACACACTTGCTTTCTGGTTTGATGTCTGAAGTGTACTGAAATTCATTTGTCCTTTCCTTTCGTAAGCGGCACTTGGGGGTTGCCAACGCAAAGCGCCGCTTGGGCAGCCCGCAAACGTGCCGCAACCAAAAACTCAGGCTCCACAAGGACAGCTTCTGCCTGTGGCCAAGGCTCTCCCGGTGACCAACGCATGCAAAACCTCCATTCAGGGCGCTCTTGCCCCTCTTTATCCCACGCCCGCTCTCCATCAAACCAACCATCTGCCCCAAGTTTTGCCACCTCGCTTGCCAGTTCTGCCCACAAAAGCAGAGGCACCCGCGCATGTCCTTCTGCCCAACCAAGCACTTCCTCCACCCAACTCTCTCCAAATCGGCGTAAGGGCATGATCCCTTCATACACCCGGCCTCGGCTGCCATCCACCGTCAGCCAACCGGCCTTGAGATCAGCAACTTCCGTTCCCTCAAATCGGCACAATTGACGACCCACCACCTTAAGCCCACGAAGGGAAACCACACAAGGCTTGCCAAGGGCACGGCACATCACAGCCGCATGCGAAGTCAAACCGCCCGACAACGTGACGACAGCACGCGCTTTTCGGACGAGCATCGCGTCTTCTGGCCCAATTTCGTGGCGCACAAGCACGTAAGGGCTTCCTTTCTCGAGCGCTCGCTCAGCTTCTTCGTTTTCCACAACCCAAAGCCCAGAAGCGGCGCCAGGGCTTGCAGCAAGGCCAACGCCAATGGCAGCGTGTGATTCTTTTTCGACCTCAAGACGGGCAAGGGCATTCAAAGCATCAGGCCGAATTCGCAACAAGGCTTCTCTTTGGCCAAGGCTTCCTGTCTTGACCCGCTCGACGAAATAGCGCACCTCGGCGCTCCCTGCGAGGGGCCAAGGGGAAAACTGCACCACCCACAAGTGCTCCCGCTCAATGACAAACTCCAAGGATACAGGGCAATCCATGGCTTTTTCCCCCTGCTTGATCCAAAAGTCCAGTTCCGAATAAAGCCTCGGCAAGCGCACTTCCAAAGACTCAGAGTGTTCGGGCAACCCCTCTTTGCGAATTGGGCAGCCCAAGCGACGGCCAAGCGTGAGGTCTTCGCCCATGCGCCCCCACACGATTTCTCCGTAAAGCCCTGCCTCCCCACTCAATGGATGGTGACTTGCCGCCACGCCAGCACCAGAATGCCCCCCTTTGGCCACGCCGTAGCGCATGACTTGAACAACAAGTGCCGGCGTGCCCTTGGCCAAAAGAAAAAGAGCCTGGCGGAGCTCGTCCTCAGAAGAAGCCCCTGCCAAGCCCACTTCCTCTTCGAGGGCGCCAACTTCCCGCTCAAGCCAGCTGTGGTCGAATGTCTCAAAGAGACGCTCTCCAGCCCGCAAGTGGCCCCTTTTGCCAAGCAGCTTGGCAAACCCTTTTAGAAAACGCCTGCGGAGGTCGAGGGCAAGGCTTGTTTCACCAAGCCACTCCCCAAGGGCCTCGAGCGATTCGCCCTTCACCCCTACCCCCAAAAGACTTGAGCGATCGCTTCCGCTCAGACGTGCCCCCGAGGGCCGAAGGGCCACTGCAAGCGGCACCCCTCGAAAGCGTTCCATCTCCTCAAGTTGGGATAGGGCCTCCTGAAAGGCGCGCCAGCCCTCCTTGCTTTCAAGCGCCTCGAGGTCTTGAGCATTTAGCGCAAAACCTGGCGCCACCCGCATCCCCAATTCGATTGCCCGAGCAAGGCCCGCCGCCTTCGGCCCAAACGCTCCCTCTTCTTCCTCCCGAATTGCGTGCAACCAACGAATCACCACTCTGCCTCAGAAGATGACCTAACGCCCAATCAGATGGAAGTGAGCAATTTGACCGAGCACTTCCACAATGCGCGAAAGCAACTTCAAGCGATTGTTCCGCAAGACATGATCGTCCACCATCACAAAGACTTCGGCAAAGAAGCGGTCAAGCGCAGGATAGAGCTTGAGCCCCACCAGCGACAGCGCTTCTTCGTAGTTTTTGTGCTGCAAAGATGCCGATATCGCATCTTCGACATCCGCAAAACTTTTGTAAAGCATCCACTCCGCTTCCTCTTTGAAAAGAGCTGGATTCACCCCATTGGCTTGGAAGGCCTTTCTCGCATCCTCGACAATGTGGTGGGCCCGCCTATACACCACACCCAATGAATCGAGTTCTCCCGTGCTTCGCATTTTGGAAAGCGCTTGAACGCGCAAGAGAAAATCACGAATCGAAGTGCTGGGCCATGCGCTAAGGCAAGCGACAACAATGTCAGAAGGTGAAGACTCTGAGAGGTGACTTTTGAGACGCCCCCTCAAGAATTCTTCGAAACGCTTCCACACCGCCTCAGAATCGTCGAGCTTCCAGCCCTGCCGGGAATATATGGCATAAGCCGCATCAAAACTCCGACGCAAGTCCCAATCGATAGGCCCTTCGAGGGCAATCCGAATCGCCCCAATTGCAGCTCGCCTCAAAGCGAAAGGATCGGCAGAGCCAGTCGGCAAAAGCCCAATCCCAAGACACCCGACCAGTGTGTCCAGGCGATCGGCCAAGGCCAAGGCCGCCCCCGAAGCACTTCTTGGAACCAGGTCCGAGGCCGTTCGAGGCAAACAGTGCTCAAAAATGGCTTGAGCTTCCTCGTTGCTTTCGCCCTGGGCCCGCGCATAATGGCGGCCCATCACTCCATGAAGCTCGGGAAATTCACGAACGATCAATGTGAGAAGATCAACCTTGGTAAGGGCCGCAAGCTCACGCACTTGGGAATTTTCCACAAAGCTTTGGGCAAGCTCCCCCATCCGATGGACCTTGTCGAGCATGCTTCCAAGCTGAGAGTGAAACACGATGCCCGAAAGCTCCTGGACCCGCGCCCTCAGAGGCACTTTCAAGTCCTCCTCAACAAAAAAGCGGGCATCTTTTAAGCGGGCCCGAAGCACCCTGTCATTGCCCCTCGTGATCTCCTCGGGATCGCCGGCGGTATTGGCCACAATTGCGTAACGGGGAGCCAGTTTGCCGCTTTTGGCCTCACGCAAAGGAATATAGCGCTGGTGGCCACGCATCACTGAAACGATCACTTCTTCGGGCAAGCTCAAAAACAGCTCATCAAAATGCCCGATCAACACGTGGGGCTTTTCGACGAGCATCACGTTGGCATCGATGAGCTCAGGGTCCTCCTCTGCGAAAAGCCCAAGCGCCTGGGCCTTGGCTTCAAGCTCTTGCTTGAGCAGCCGACGGCGCTCTTCCACATCGACAATCACATGTGCACGACGCAATGCGTCAACATAGTTTTCGGCATGGCCGATCCACACCCGATCTTGGGCCAAAAAACGATGCCCCCTTGACCACGCTTCTGCCTTGCGCTCGGCAAGGGTGACATCGATGACCTCATCCCCCAAAAGCGCAACCAGCCACTGGATTGGCCTGCCAAAGTAGAAATCAAGCGAACTCCACCGCATCGATTTTGGGAAAGCGATGCGGGCGGCAGCGTACACGACTTCTGGCAATACCTCAATCGCCTTCCGCCCCTTCTCAACGCGCCTGAGCGCCACGTATTCCCCCCTTTCGTTGCGAATGACGTAAAGGTCAGAAGTCGTTTTGCCATGCTTTTGGGCAAAGCCATGCGCTGCTCGGGTGGGCTCTCCTTTTGCATCAAACGCAGCGCTCTTGGGAGGCCCGATGACCTCCTCTTCGAGATCTCGCTGAGATTCGGCCACTTCCTTCACAATGATCGCAAGCCTTCGGGGCGTTCCCATCGCATGGATTTGGCCATGGTCGAGGCGCAAGCGATGCAGGGCTTCCTTAACCGCAAGAGGCATCTCTTGAATGGCGAGAAAAACAAAGGAAACGGGCAATTCCTCTACACCGATTTCGATGAGCAAAGTGTGTTTCATCAGCCCCTCCCAGGCCCAGTTGAGTGAAGCAAAGGAAAGCCCAACGCCTCACGTTGAGCGAGATAAACTTCACAAACAGCTCGCGCCAAGTGGCGAACCCTGGCGACGTAGCGCTGCCTTTCAGTCAGGCTCAGCGCGCCGCGCGCATCGAGCACATTGAAGTGATGGCTGCACTTGACCGCGCAGTCATAGGCAGGGAGAACCAAGGCGCGGAGGGGCTCCGCAAGCCGCCTCTCTTTGCTTCGTCCTTCGCTTCGGTCAATCCCCAATAACGCCCAACCCTCTTCCTCGTAACGGTCGAAAAGATTGCGGTGGAATTCCACATCGGCACGCTCAAAGTAATAGGTGCTCCACTCCCATTCTGCACGCTTGGCGATCTCCCCATAGGAAACCCCCTCTGCCCATTCAAGGTCGAAAACACTTTCAACACCCTGGAGGTACATCGCAATGCGCTCCAACCCGTAGGTCAGTTCCCCCGACACAGGCCGACAGTCGAAGCCCCCAACTTGTTGAAAATAGGTAAACTGCGAAATCTCAAGACCATCGAGCCATACTTGCCATCCAAGGCCCCAAGCCCCAAGGGTTGGCGATTCCCAATCATCCTCAACAAAACGAATGTCGTGGCGCGCGGGATCTGTCCCAATTGCACGCAGGGACTCAAGGTAAAGGTCCTGAATGTCAAGAGGGGAAGGTTTGAGGAGAACCTGAAACTGGTGGAAGTGCTGCAGCCGATTCGGGTGTTCTCCGTAGCGACCATCTCCTGGCCTTCGCGAAGGCTCAACGTAGGCCACCTTCCAAGGCTCAGGGCCAAGCGCCCTCAAAAAAGTCGCTGGGTTGAATGTGCCTGCACCAACCTCTGAGTGATAGGGCTGGACGATGAGGCACCCCTTTTCGCTCCAAAAACGTTCAAGCCGCAAAATGAGCTCTTGGAAGGTCACGCGCATGGTGCTTCCCCACTTGCCTGTCTCTTGCCCTCCCCCGGCCTTCTCCTCCCACTCCCCCTTTCCTTTCGCAGCGAGGAGGCAAACTCGCCTCCGAACCTCCTCCCACTCAAGTCCATTTTCCAATTTCCCATCACAAAAAGCAGCATCGCTTGGTGCACATTTGATCAAATTCTTGGGGCTCCGCAAGCGCTTTTTCCTCCCGCTCCCGAACCCATGCCTCTAGGCCCAAGAATCGCATACTTGCCGCTCGCCCAAACCCCATAAAGCAAAGCTTTTCTACGCCACAGATTTTCTTTGAAAAATTCAAGAGCCCAAAAGCCATGCTCTCTCATGGCACGAGCCCACAATCCCCCCATCAGGCCAAAAGGTGGACGCCGGTGATGGAAGGGAATCCTCGCTGCTCCTTCTTAGCCCAGGGCATTTCCTCTTGAATTAGGGGAAGGGAAAAGGAAAACCGCCATCAAATGGAAGCCCTCCACCACCTCCAAAGCTCAACCCGCACTCGTTCCCATCAGGACAATGCCTGCCGCATGCGCCGCAGTTGTTGTTGTCAACGGGAACACAGCCCCTTCCTGGACAGCACACCTCGCCACAGAGCCTGAAGCCTGGAAGGCCCGGCCCCCCCACTCCTCCAATACACTGTAAGATGCTACCCTCACCGCAAGTGGGTGTCACCCCCACTGGAAGCCCTCCACCTCCAGGCAACATCCCTTCCATGCATCGGCGGCCGGCACCTGGGCAAACACAATTCCCCCCCTCACACGCTTCACCTGGCCGGCAGGCATTGCCAATGCGCCCACAATTCATGGGGTCGTTTTGGGTATTCACACAGCGCGCGCTTCCGCCCTCCGTGACGCAGCTTTCACCGGCCATGCACGCTCGGCCGAGTGAACCGCACACGCAGCGCCCGCCCACGCACATTTCGCCTGGGTTGCAAGCCACCGGGGGTGAGCCGCAATTCTCAGGAGCATCGCTTCTTACGCATTGGAATTCTCCGGTTGATCCTCGCACACACGTCTCATCAGGCCGGCCACAGGCAGGCGCGTCGCCACACAAGCAGCGGGTGCTCCCACCAAACTGGCCACAGCGGTTGGCTTTGCTCGGATCGCAGGCTCTCCCACATGTGCCGCAATTTCTGAAGCTTGGATCCTCCATCCCCCCTCTCCCCGCTCGGGCCACACACGTCGTCCCACAGCACATCTCGTCGCTTCGGCATTCTGGC
This sequence comes from Sandaracinaceae bacterium, assembly GCA_025056955.1. GTDB lineage: Bacteria > Myxococcota_A > Polyangia > Polyangiales > Sandaracinaceae > JANWYL01. Next base: position 19,970 of record JANWYL010000016.1, read on the forward strand.
CGACACATGCCACTCATCATCGGCGCATCTCTCATGATCGGTGGTGCATCAGGCATTCCCCCATCCATTCCCGACGCTTCGCACACACCCATTCTGCACTGCGTCCCTGCTGAGCAGACATTTCCGCAACGCCCGCAATTTTCTGAGTCCCAATTGAGGTCAACACAGCGGTTGCCCCCAGCTCCTGTGCAGCAAGTCTCGTGATCCATGCATCGAGGAGAACAGCGTACCGCAGCCGGCTTTCGTTCGCTGCACCCAAACACGCCCAAAATCACCAAACTCAGAGCAAACAAAGCAATTCCCCGCATCGCCCTGCCTCACTTTCGCATCACGTACGTTCAATACCCTCTCACAAAATCTTGCCACAAGCAACACCTTCTTCGTCAATGACTTGCAGGACCGCTTGTGCATGTCCTGCCACTTTGACCTTGCTAAACGCCCTCCGCACCACCCCTTGGGCATCGATCAAAAAAGTTGTTCGCACTGTGCCAATGCTTTTTTTGCCATACATTGTTTTTTCCTGGAGCACCCCATACTCCCGGTGCACCTTTCCTTCGGGATCGCTCAAAAGCAAGACTTGAATCCCGTGCTTTTCCTTAAATTTCTTGTGCTTTTCAACCGTATCTCGGCTCACACCCACCACACGGGCCCCCTTTGCGCGAAAAGCCTCCTTGAGTGCAGTAAAGTCCTTGGCCTCACTCGTGCATCCTGGGGTGTCATCTTTTGGATAGAAATAGAGCACAAGCACAGAGCCTTCAAAATCTTTAAGCGCATAGCGCTTCCCGTCATCGCCCTCAAGCTCAAAAAAGGGGGCCTTTTTCCCAAGCAGAAACTCAGGTTGAATGGATGACGCTTCTTCTCCCTTCTGACTCGCCATAAGGTTCCCTTCGTGCCCTGCTTTTTCGAAGATGCAATTCGAATATTTCCAAAAATCCGTGAGTTAACACACAGTGACTTGGAAGGAAAGGTCGGTGCTCCTCTTGCGCTGGACCTCGTCCAAGTGAGAAGATACCGCCCGTGCTCTAAAGTGGGGCTACGCAGCCCAAACTTGGAGGTCTTAAATGCCGCTTCGCAATCTCTCTCGCCTTGAGACACTTGCAGCCGTGGTTGGGTTTGTTGCTGGAGTTGCACCCCTGGCTCCTGGATGTGGTGGAGGCAAAAAGGGCAGCGATGGAGGCCCACCAGTTATGGATGGGAGTCCCATCCTGCTCCCCGATGCACGCCCTCAAGTCATGGATGGGGGCCCCATCGTGCTCCCCGATACCGGCCCTCGGAGAGACGCAATGTCTCCATCAGATGTTTGTGGCTCAGTGGCGGGCTCTTCTGCCGCATGGCCCCCTCTCCCCCCAAGTTGCCTTCCGCGATGTTCAGCTGGCACGGCCATGGCTGTTGCAAACTGTCGGATGATGCACATGAACGACCAAATGCGACGTATGTGCATTAACCAAGCCCTCATGCGCGACACGACTCCCCCAGCTCGGCTCCACCTTGGGGAGG
>JANWYL010000170.1 GCA_025056955.1 Sandaracinaceae bacterium
GGCTGTGGTCATATGGGTGCCCCTTGAATTTGCATTGCAGGCATGTCGCAATGGACAAATCGAAGATGCCAAGACAGAAGTTGCGCTTCGGCGGTTTGGTGAACTGAAGGTGTAAAGAAATGGTGATCGCAGCATGCGGTCAACATGGCCCAGAGGGTGCATCACCTCGTGATTTGGTGCAATCATCGATACGAGTGCACCATGGCAAGGTATTGGTTGTTGCAAAGCGTTCTGTATGGCAGGAATACTTGGAAGGGGCAAAGGAACAATCAGCCTCGGTGATCCCTCCGGAGCTACAACACCGACTGGAGAGGGCGCATCGCTCCCATGAAGAGACCCTGGAGGAAGTTGCAAGGGCTTTCGAAGCGCTTGGCCTCGAGGCTTGCTTTCAGGTGAGAGGCGAACACCCTGCGATCGATGCAGTTGACTTGGTGGTGACGGTTGGTGGGGATGGGACTCTTCTTTGGGTGGCTCATGAGGTTGGTTTTTCTCCTCCTGTGCTTGCAATCAACTCGGCACCCGAGGACAGTGTTGGTCATTTCTGTGCAGGGCGAAAAGGGGAGGTGTTTTCTACCTTCCAGGCGTTGCTTTCTGGCAAACTGCCATCATTTGCTTTACCTCGGATGGCAGTGGAAGTTGATGGCAAGCTGATCACCCAGCGGGTGTTGAATGAAGCCCTCTTTGCCCATTTCAATCCTGCAGCAACGACTCGATATGTGTTGAGTGTGGAGGATGGGGGAAGCACCTGCTCTGAGGCCCAACGATCGAGTGGGGTATGGGTTGGCCCATCACCTGGTTCAACTGCTGCTCAACGTTCTGCGGGGGGGCGTGTCTTGCCTCCCCTGAGTCGCCGTATCCAATTTGTGGTGCGCGAACCCTATGTGGCGGATTGGAGCAAGCCCAGGCACCAAGCCTTGAGGTTGCGCAAGGGAACCATTCCAGAGGGAGGCCGCGTGCGGATATTCAATCAAACGCGGGAGGCGAAAATTTTCATTGACGGCCCATATAGGCAGGTTGATGTGTCATGGGGTGGAGAAGTGGTGTTTCGGCCAGGGGGGGAGCCTCTTGTGCTTTTCGGTTACCCACGGTGCATGGGTGCCAAGGGAAGTGGGTTGTGAGCAATAAGGGTGAGCAAAAATCTTTACTCATCTCACTTCATTTGTGGAGCTTAGGGGCTTTTGTTTTTCTTGGCGCTTTTGCTGCGTTTTGGTTTGAGCCCATGGTGGGGCAGTGGCTTTTACCTCAGTTTGGGAGTGCTTTCCACGTATGGACGACGTCTCTCATGTTTTTCCAAGGCACTCTCTTTTTGGCCTATGCCTACGCTCACCTCTTTTCTGATCGGGTTGGGAGGTGGCACCTTGGGGTGATGCTTGCTGCTTTTTTGTTTCTCCCTGGGTTGAACGATTTTTTCATTCACTCCTCCCATCAAGAACCATCTGTGAGCAACCTGCTTATCACCCTGCTTTGGAATGCTTTCGCACCCTTTTTTTGCCTTTCAACCACATCGGTCATGGCCCAAAAGTGGTTTGCTGCCTCCCCCTGGTTGCACTCAAAGTCTTACCATGCATTGTATGCCATCTCAAATGCTGGTTCTTTGCTTGGCTTGTTTGTTTACTCATTGGCCATCGAGCCATGGGTTGGGCTAGACATCCAAGGCGTGATGTTCATGGCCCTCTTTACCCTATGGTTTTTTTCGGGAGTGATGAGCTTTTTTCTTTCAAACACCAAAAAGGTTGAAGCAAAAGTTGAAGTCGAAAATGATTTGGTGATCCCAAAAGGTTATGAGCTCATTTTGTGGTTGTGGTTTTCAGCCCTTCCAAGCGCGCTGCTGCTTGCGACAAACAACGTGGTGGTTCTTGAGGTTGGCAATATCCCGATCATTTGGACTCTGCCCTTGGCGTTATACCTTTTGACCTACGTTTTGGCATTTGCTGGGTGGACGAGGCCCCTTGCTTCGATCCGCAGGACTGCTCTCCACATGGTGCTGGCTGTGCTTTTTTTCTTTTCTGGCGGGCAAGCGAGCTCAGAGTGGTTGTCTTTATTGCTGTATTTGGTTGCACTCTTTTGGTTGAGTTATGGGAGCCATATCATTCTGGTTGGATTACGTCCACCACCTGAGAAGCTCACTCAATATTACCTTGCAATTGCACTTGGGGGATGGATTGGTGGGGCATTGGTTGCAGTTGTGGCGCCCATCGCATTCGGCGCTGTTTGGGAGTATCCAATTGTTTTGATCTTGCTTGCAGCATCGCTTGTCGGGTGGCGTCAAAAAGAAACTGAAAGACCTTCGTTGTTAAAGCGCGCACCATATTGGGTGCTCACGCTGCTTTTGCTTGCTGTTTTGGTGTCAAAGCTTCTTCCCCCTGCCATATCTTCTGCTTCGCAGTTGGTTGTGCGTGCGAGGAGCCCCTATGGGGTCTATCGGGTGATTGAAGAAGAAAGCGTGGTTGGTCGATTCCGCACCCTCTTGAGTGGTCGAACTCGTCACGGCCGGCAGCTTCTTGATGGCCGGCTCCCACCCGAACCGATGAGCTACTACCACAAGGCTGGCCCGCTTGGCGATGTGTTCAGCATTTTTGAAAACCGTAGTAACCATGGTGATGGTGGAAAGTGCAGGCTTGCAATTGGAGCAGTTGGTTTGGGGGTCGGTGCGATTGCATCTTATCTGGGAGAGAGAGACTGCCTTGAAATATACGAGATCGATCCTCTCGTCGTAGAGCTCGCCCGTAAGCATTTCGATTTTTTGCGTGGAACCAAAGGCAAGGTGGAGGTGCACGTTGGTGACGGGCGGTTGCTGCTTCAACAGAGGTTAGAACAACTTCCGCACGCAGCCTTTGATCTCCTTTTCATCGATGCTTTTTCAGGTGATGCTGTTCCTGCTCATTTGCTGAGCGAAGAGGCCTTTAGGTTGTATCGGAAGCTTGTCAAGGTTGGTGGGTTGTTGCTTCTCCATCTATCGAATCGCTACTATGATCTTGCGCCTGTTGCTTCCCGATCGGCTGGTGTGAATGGGCTCGAGAGTGCCATCAGACGACGAACGATGGGTGAAGTGGCACGACTCAAAGGGGAGCCCTTAGAAGATCCAAGCACCTACCTTGCTGCGTGGTTGCGAGATGGCGTAGGGGCAGAAATTGAATGGGGTTCGCAATTGCGCTCGAGGGGGTGGCGCGCTGTTTCAGGAGATGAATGGCGCAATGCACCGCCCTTTTCAGACAGGCACCTTCCTCTCCTTCGCACCGTCCGATGGTGAGCCTGGCCTCAGGGGCATGCGGAGGGTGTAGAGGAAGCGGATTTGAGCTAGGCTTGGGCCATGGTTCAGCCTCTCATTGGAAGGCATCGTCAGAAAGTGGTTCAGAGCGTTGACGAAGCGCTTGCGGATCTTTTCGATGGCGCAAGCATCATGGTTGGAGGTTTTGGGTTGTGCGGAAACCCTGAGGCGCTGATCGCTGGGGTCGTTCGGCGTGGTGTCAAGGATCTCACGCTCATCTCGAATAACGCAGGCAATCTAGGCAAGGGCTTGAATGCATGGATCGAAGCAGGTATCGTTCGTCGCTTCATCGGCACTTATATTGGAACCAACGAGGCCCTTCATCGTGCCATGGCTGAGGGCAGGGTGGAGGTTGAAATCATTCCCCAGGGGACTTTTGTTGAACGAATGCGTGCGGCGGGTGCGGGGATTCCAGCATTTTACACCCCAACGGGGGTGGGTACAGTCGTGGCCGAAGGCAAAGAGGTGCGGGTATTTGATGGGCAGGAGTACCTGCTCGAACGCGCGCTTTCGGCCGACTTTGCGCTCATTCGAGCCAGGAAAGCAGACCGCTTTGGTAACCTTCGCTTTTACAGAACGGCGCGAAATTTTTCGCCGATCATGTGCATGGCTGCCCGCACCACAATCGTCGAGTGCGATGAGCTCGTCGAGCTTGGAGCCATCGATCCCGACGACGTGCATCTGCCAGGGATTTTTGTTCATCGGATCGTTGAAGTGCGAGAACACGAAGATCCTTTCGAGTACCGAACCACAAGGCCTCGCCCCCTTTCCCCTTGATGCACTCGGAGTGCTGCAACCTATCATTAGAGCCATGCCTTGGTCCAAAGAAGAAATGGCTGCACGTGCGGCACAGGAGATCCCGGATGGGACGGTTGTGAACCTAGGGATTGGCCTTCCAACCCTCGTTGCCGATCACCTGCCCCCGGAGCGGCAGGTGTGGCTTCACAGCGAAAACGGGCTTCTCGGAATGGGCCCTTTCCCTTTTGAGGGCGAGGAAGATAGCCAAATCATCAACGCAGGGAAGCAAACGGTGACGATTCTTCCAGGCGGCTCAACCTTCGACTCTGCGCTCTCTTTTGCAATGATTCGGGGGCGTCATATCGACATTGCGATTTTGGGGGCGCTTCAGGTGGCCGAAAACGGGGACCTTGCCAACTGGGCAATCCCAGGAGGTAAGGTGATGGGGATCGGAGGCGCAATGGATCTTGCGCTTGGGGCGAAGCGGATTTTGGTCATGACCACGCACGTGACCAATCGCGGCGAGCCAAAGCTTGTCAAGCGCTGCACCTATCCTCTTACTGCAAAAGCCTGTGTGCACCGCATCATCACCGATCTTGCGGTGATCGATGTGACACCTCATGGATTTGCCTTGGTTGAATTGGCTCCAGGTGTGAGCATTGAGGAAGTTCAAGCCAAAACAGGCGCTCCCCTGAGGCTTTCACCCACGGAAGAGGTCGCTTTTTCCGGTTGATGGGCAAGGCCAAGTCCGGATTTGTTCGATTGCCCACGCCGCTGCCTCACGGGCCACAGGGCTCGGATCCTTCGTGGCCACAGCTTGGAGCACAGGGAGATGGCGTTTTTCGCGAAGGTTCCCAAGCGCATAGGCGGCATTTCGCACCAAGCCTTCTCGGCCAGCCCGGCGCAAAGGGGATCCTCGGGAGAGGAGGTCGAAGCGTTCGTCATCCAAAAGCAAGATATCACCTATTGAAACCCCATCCCAACGCGGATCAGGGTGCAGTTCGTTGGCAAGCCCTGCCGGTTGGTGGTGGGTGCGATTGAAAGGGCAAACGTCTTGGCAAATGTCGCAGCCAAACAACCAATCACCCATCAAGGTGCGCAGCGATGGGTCAACATTCCCCTTGTGTTCAATGGTGAGATAAGAGATGCAACGCCTTGCATCCAAGACGCGGGGAGCGGGGAAGGCCTTCGTGGGGCATGCATCCAAACAACGGGTGCAACTTCCGCAACGTTCACCCATCGGTTCATCTGGTGGTAGCTCGGCGGTGGTCACGATGGTGCAAAGGAGAACGTGCGAGCCGACACCTGGAATGATCAGCATGGTGTTTTTGCCGATGAAACCGATTCCTGCGCGTTGCGCCCAAGCGCGCTCCAAAATCGGAGCAGAATCGACAGTTGGGCGTGCCATGTAACCTGCTTTTTCGAGCAATTCAACAATCGGTTGGAGGCGTTTTCGGAGGAGTCTGTGGTAGTCGCGGGCCTGGGCATAGCGGGCGATGCGCAGGGGGGCCAAGGGACCGAGAGAAGGGGAGCGGGGAAGGGGAGCAGCGAAAGCGATAACGGTGCGGGCCTGGGGAAGGAAGCAAGGGTGATCAGGTGCGAGCCGGATTTCAACGTTGCGCTCCATCCACAACATCGTTCCGTGGTATTTGGCAGCAAGCCACTCTTTGAGGGCTTTGGCCTCCCGCTCGAGGGGCTCAACCCTGGCAAAACCAACCCGAATGAAGCCGATAGAGCGGGCCATTTCTATGATTTTTGACCGCAAGGTGTGGGGGGAGAGGTGTGAAATTGAGTTGGATGCATGCATCACTCGGGCTCGTTATCAGCTTTTCCACTGGGTGAAAGAGGCGAGGAAGAGGGTTTGTTGCGAAGGATATATGGTTCAGCATTCCAGGTGCCGCAATGGCGGGGGTTGCGATCAAAGTGCCAGCGTATCCAAGCACGGCCATCAGCAGAGAGAATGATGGGTGGAGGAGGGGGGAATGGTTGTGCCCGCCACACCGAAGAAAAAGCGGCATGATCGAAGAGGATGTTGCCGCTTGTCGCAACGATTCCGACCCGATAAAGGGAGCCATCGGGATTGACAGCAATTTCGAGGGTGGTGCGCAGGGTCGGATCGTTTTGCCTAGCTGGGGCATCAGGGCCAAGGCTTGCGATGTAGCGATCGACGAATTCGCGGTGAATCCGGCGATGCATCTCAGCCAAAAATTCAGCAAAAGGTGCACGGGCAGCGTTGAGGGCGGTTTGGTTGCCGGGGCGCACTTCGGGGACATAGTTTTCAGCCGCTGCTCGAAATGCTTCCCATTCTGCTTCTCGTTCGCTTGCGGTGCCTCCCCCAGCCACCCTTTGCTTGAGCCACAGCCTTCGCTCCTCTTCAAGCCGCTCTTCTCCGTAGATCGATTCAAACTGGGAGTAGGAAAGAAGGGGAGCACGCCTGGGAGGAGGGGGAGGAGGGACCTCGACTTCCATGCTTTCACGGCTTTGTCGAGCGGTGCCACTCCGACCAATCATGGCGCCAGAGGGTGGGGTTGCAGCAGGGGCTTGAATCATGAAGCGACCAAAGGGGTCTTCGATAATCAATTGGGAGGGGGGCAGAGGAGAAGAAGTATGGGCTTCTTGGGTTGGAGGAGGTGGTTGGGGTGAGATGGGGATATCACGTGGCTGCTCAAAAGATGATGTAGGAGGTGTGATTGGTTGTAGGGCCCCTTGGTGAGGCGCAGGTTGGGGAGTGGGATTGATACCTTGCGCCATCTCTTTCGAGTCTCTGCTTTGAGATGTCGAGCGTTCATCGGGTGATGGAGGTTGAGGGCTTGATATCGAAGATTCTGCACCTCGGCTTTC
>JANWYL010000171.1 GCA_025056955.1 Sandaracinaceae bacterium
AGCCGAATCCATTGAGCTTGAGGAAGCACCTTCTTTCTTTTCAGCCTGCCCTTCGTCTTTGGCGAGGGACTGCTCAAGAAGATCAGCTGCAATCCCCATAAAGTCCTCCTCTGTCAAAATGCCAACGAGGTGACCATCCTGGACCACTGGCAAGCAACCAATTCGGTACCTTCGCATGAGGCGAATGGCCTCAAGGGTTTCTGTTTCGGGGGTGACTGTAATGACCTCTCGCCGCATGACGTCGGATACAGGAGTGAGTGAGGGGCTCTTTTTTCCGTCTCGTTGAGCACCGCTGAGAAGATCACTGAAGAAACGCAAAACCGATCGGTAGCTGACCAGGCCAACCAAGCGCCCATCGTTGTCCTCAACTGGGATATGGCGAATTCGTTCCCACCCCATAAGATCCGCAACCAATTGGACATCATCGTCCGGACGTACGGTGAAGATATCGGTTGTCATGTATTGGCTCACCTTAAGGTAGCTCGAACGCGCACTTGGAATTTCATCAAAACGCGCTCGCTCCCAATCGGCCACAGGGCGGCCCGTGCGCTGCCGCTTGACCATTGCGGCGACAATCGCAGTGATGCGCTCGCCAAGCGTTCCCCGGTCCTTCATTTCAGCCAAGGACTGGAGCATCCATCGGGCCCCTGTTCGCGTGGTGCGGATCCTCTTTTCGATGACCGAGAGGTAACGCTGAATGTCTCCCTCATCGATGCCAACCCGACGTAAGCCGGCTTCAGCAGCAGGCAGGAGATCATCAAGAAGCAAGGCCTGTGCTGGCTTTTCGACCCCATCGAGCCAATACATGTGAGCCCCAAGCCCATCCCGTGCAGCTGCGTAAAGGTTGGCGCGAGCTTGTTCGAACTCCATGTGGTATTGGACATCGTCGATCCTCGCACCGAGCTCGCTCATCAAGCCAAGCCACAAGGCAGCATTTGCCACTTCATCCACGATGGTGGGCCCAGAGGGCAAAACCCGCATTTCAATGCGCAAGTGGGGCTTTTGGGGGTGGTAGCCGTAACATGCTCGGTTCCACCGGTAAACAGTGCCATTGTGGAGGCGCAACGCCTTGAGGTGAGGAATCCGGCCCTGCTCAAGCATTTCGAGGGCATCCTCGTCAAGGTCTGTCCCCACAAGAGAGCGAAAACGGGCCACGTCTTCTTTGAAAATCTCCAAAATCCCCCCGCGACACCAGCGGTTTCCAAACCACACCCGGGCAGTCGCATCGCGCAGATGGGTTCCGGGCTTTCGGGTATCAACCGCCTGCTCAAACAAAGCAATCCGTGTCTCTGCCCAAAGGCGCTTCCCAAAGAGAAGGGGCGAGTTCCCAGAAGCCGCAAGCACTGGGCCAACCAGGGCCTGAGAGAGGTTATAAAGGCGGGTGAAGTCTATTGGACTCACCTGCAGGTGAACTTGGAAGCTGGAGTTGCAGGCTTCGACCATCACAGAATCGTGTTTGACGTGAATTTCGTCGATGCCTTTGATGGACACGTCATAGTGCTCTCCCCGCATGGCAGTCGTGGCTGCGTTGAGGGCGAGATATCGAGGAGAAGGGACCATGCTGTCCAAGCCCAAATCAGACTTGCGGATGGTTGGCAAAATCCCCACAAGCACTGGCACAATCCCAAATTGGGCCCCTGCTTTGTGAACACGCTCAAGCAGTTCCTGAAGTTGGGCTTCAAGCGCCGAAAGCCCACGCCCAGAAAAAGGCTGGGGGTCGGCATTCATCTCAAGCTGAAACATGCCAAGTTCCGTGGTAAAGTGGGGGTCGTTCAAGGCCTCAAGCATTTTGAGTGCACCCCGCACTGGCTCAAAAGTGTTGCAATCAATCAGAAACATCTCTTGCTCTGCACCGATGCGAGGAGGCCCATCGTCAAAAAGGCCTTCGTCCAGCATGCGTTCAAGGGCACGGAGATCTGTAAGGATTGCGCGGGTGAAACGCCTGCGCTCCTCCCCTTCAAGCTCACCCTCAACCTTTTTATGTTCTCGTGTGTCCTCCACCATTATCCCTTCTCCGTCCACTCACTCAAATATTTTGGCAACATGGCACGCCAGGTGGGCCAGTCATGATGCCAATCTGGTCCCCACGGATCAACCCAGTTGGGAATGCCCTTCCGGCCAAGGACATTGGCCATGGCCCAGGTTTCACCCATGTTCTCCTCGCGCCCAGCTCCAGAGGCAAGGAGGATAAAACACTTTTTAAGGGCTTCAAGGTGGGGACCACCAAGGGTCGGAACAAAATGAAGGGGCGAGCTCACAAAAAAGTCTTCGGTCATTCGATTGGTTTCGATAAAGCGCATGAGGTTGTAAGTGCCACTCATGCCAATCGCTTTCTCGAAAACGTCTGGAAAGCGACAAGTCACGGCCACCGCATGAAAAGCCCCAATCGAAGCCCCGGCACTCCAGATCCGAATGGAATCGCTCTGACAGTCTCTGCGTATGGCAGGAACCACCTCGTGCCTCACATACTGATGAAATTGGTTCTGCATCCACATTCGATGCTCTGGGGGCCCTTCCTTGCGAAACCACACCTGCCCTCCCACAGAATCACAAGAGTACACCTTGATCCGACCCGACTCGATGAGAGGCATGAGCGCCTTGATCAAGAGAAAGCGCTCTATCTCTTCGGCATCCCCACCAGCTGTGGGAAACACGAGTACGGGCTGGCCGTAGTGCCCCCAGCGCACAAAGCTTGCACTTCGACGCAGTCGTTCGGAGTACCAATTGAGTTGGCTCTTCATCGCACCCCTTTCGCATTTGACTCTACCAAAGCAGCCCAACACATGGGAGGATCCCCACAAAGGTCGATTTTGGCCTGTGGATTTGAATGGGGATCGCAGCCAAACCCCAAGAAAAAAGCAGTACCACGAGAGCGAGGTCGAGCATCAAAACGATTCCCTAAAGCAGCAATTGGCTCAAAGCCCAAGCTTCGGTTTGAAACGAGAGGGCGCAGGACTCGCCTCATCGGACTTCAAACACGGCAAACGCGTTGCCCAAGAGCCATTCAAGGAGGCGAAAGGCTTGGCTCTCTTACGACCTTTGGACCATGGATTGGGATAAGTACGGCGCTCAGCTGATTCTTGGGTTGAACCTCAGAGCTTGAGAAAATTCAAAAGGGGAAAATCAAGGGTATAGCGAAAATAGCGATGAAGGTGATTGCGCACCGGTCCACGAAAAACGCAATCACCACCACGATGGTGCGTGGTGAAAGCATGCTGATTGGGATCGAACGTATGGTTGAAACGGGCACTGACATTTTGGGTAACCGTCAACCAACCAAAGCAAGCCGAGCGCTCATGGCCCCATCACCATGACGGGGGTTGTGCGATCCATTGTTGTCCCATCTCCAAGTTCTCCAACGTTATTTCGCCCCCAACACAACACCTCGGGCCTTCGTGTGGTGGGGTTCTGGGTGATCGCACAACTATGGTAAGATCCCAACGCAATCGCCGTCACACCTGAGAGGCCCCTTACAGGAACAGGGGTGCTCCTATTCGTCATCGTCCCATCACCAAGCTGGCCGTTCCAATTAGCACCCCAACAAAGAACCTCGCCAGAGCCCATGAGCAACGCACAGGTGTGCATGCCGCCTGCCGCAATCGCCTGCGCACCTCGAAGCCCCGTAGAAACAGCAGTGGTGCTGTTTCCCCCACTCATCCCACTGCCAAGCTGGCCATGTGAATTATCACCCCAACAAAAAACCTGAGCATCAGATCCAACCACTGCACAGGTATGATTCCAGCCGGCAGCAATGGTCCGAACAGAAGTGAGGTTCTGTTCTCTTCCCTCTTCCAATCGAACAGTGGCAACTGGATCACTGGAATTGGTAGTTGTTCGGTTTCCAAGCTGGCCGTGGTTGTTCCTCCCCCAACAACGTACCTCACCAGAACTAAGTAAGGCACAGGTGTGGGCTTCACCTGTGGTGATGGCCGATACATTGTTAAGAGGAGAAGTAGAGCCAGCATGATACACAGTCACTGGACTTGACCTGCTCCCCCCCATCATTCCGTTTCCAAGCTGGCCATACTCATTATCACCCCAACAACGAACCTCGCCAGAGCCCCTGAGCAACGCACAGGTGTGCCGGCCGCCTGCCGAAATGGACCATATACCTGAAAGCCCTATCACACGCACGGGGCTTAGGCTGTCCACCATCGTATCATTTCCAAGCTGGCCATACTCATTATCACCCCAACAACGAACCTCATCGGATGTGTCAAATGTGAGTAACGCACAGGTGTGAATATGCTCATTAGCACTGCCCCCCCCTACTGAGATTGCAGTGATATTTGAGAGGCCCATCACCCGAACTGGAGTTGTGCGATCATTCCTCGTTGCATCACCAAGCTGCCCATGCATATTCCACCCCCAGCACTTTCCACTTCCATCCGAAAGCCATGCGCAGCTCGATCCAAGCCCAAGATCGATTCCAACCACAACGGGTGGTGAAGCGTCCGGAGGGACGGCATCAACCGCATCACCGTCGCGTACATTAGGCGCTGCATCTAACCCACCCACATCAATCACGTCCACCAAAAGAGGCGAATCGTTCGCCTGAGGGGCATCGACCCCAGTGTCAACCAGGGGATTTTGATCCACTGGAAATGGCAAGGGGCCACGATCGATCAAGCAGCCTCCAAGAGAGAGCACGCACCCAAAGCCCATCAAAGCAGTGGCAAAAGTGGACCAGGAAGCAGGAACTGGCATACCCATACCTTACCCCTGGACTACGGTCGAGCCATGACCCGAACGTTGGGTGGAAGCCTGCTCCCTCGGAGATATTCTTCCATCGCAAGCTCTCCTCGGAGGTGCCTGCGGAAAAAGGCTGTGATGAGGGTGCGATTGGCACTAAGCACCATCGCGTCATCTGCTGGGCCATCAGGGCAGAAGCCACAGACGAAGCACCCCGCCGTCGAATCGAGAAAATCCATGTGGTCAGCACCGAGGAAATTCCACTGGGCCACCCACGGCGCCATCGTTGCAGCATTGAAAAACTGCTGGAAATTCTGGTCCTCTGGGGCGCAGGCCATGCCGCCAAAGCCCATGGGCCGCCCATTCGTTGTCTCTCCTGCAAAGCCAGCTGGAATCCGGATCTCCGCCCCCCTCGAAGGAATGATGTCGGGACGCTCAGCAGAGCCTCCCCCAAAAGGACTTGGGTCACCGTCAACAGGATCAATTGCGTAGAGGGCGCGCACGCGGCTTTCGGAAATTGCAATCATCGTGGCAAGCTTCCCGCCGAGGCTATGGCCCGTAACGCCTATCTGTTCTCGATCGATTGCGCTCGAGAAGGGAGACATCGCGAGCGCCCAATCGATGACCGCGCGTCCATCGGCAGCCATTTCCAAGTGGCTTGGGTTGAACCCCCCTGTTGGAGGATCGGCGCCAATTACGACAAAGCCATGAGAGGCCAAGTGCTCGAGGGTACCGCGGTACTGACGGCTTTGCAGTTGAAAACCGGGTAAAAAGAGGACCAAGGGAAAAGGCCCTCCCGTGTTCGGGCGAATGATCGTGATGGGAATTCGACGGCTCTCGCGCATCACTTGGGCCATCGTCTCGACAAGCCCATGAGGCCCGCGCATTTCGGGAGAAGCCCTTGGAATAGCCACATCAGCTCTTGCGACATCGATTGCCACATCGGTTGAGAGAGACACTTCAACGCCCCCATCTGTGGCAGGGCCACTTTCAGAGGGCATCCAGGCATCGATGCCACCATCGCGAGTGAGACCATCCAAATCAGAACCATCTCGAGGAGGAGGCCACCCATCAGCCCGATCATCTCCTCCACTCCCCCCGCATCCCCATAGCCCCAAGGCCAATAGAAGAGTCCATCTTTTTGCAAACATCTCTGGCATGCTACCAGGGAAATCAACTCCACACAACCTGTGCCCTTGCACGCTGAAAACGATACATGAAAAGCCATCACCCATGGGATCGGCACTGGTTGCTGCTCTCAGCTGCTTGATAGAAACATTTTTGCGCCAAAGGAAGCGCATGAGATTTACCTGGACTTTGATTTGGATATTCGCCCCTGCATGCAATTGCTCTTCCAAACCAGAAAACACCTTCCCTGCCCCTCCGCCGCAAAAACGATTGGGCTCAGTCGAGGGGATTGTGAGGCTTAAACCAGATGTTGACCCCCCACGATGGCCAGGGGAGTTTTTCTTCTCAGAGGTTGATCGTCCCCCAGAGTGTCCTCCCCTTCCACCTCAACCGCCTTACGCAGTTGAAATGAGCGCCTCCCGCGGAGTCACTCCCTTTGCTGTTCTCGCCATAGGTGATCCATCGCGGTGGCCTCGCCCAACTCGGCCCCAAGTCCGGACTTTGCACCTGAAGGCTTGCGTTCTTTCTCCCCCTCTCATTGTCGCTCAGCGAGAAGATCTCATTCGCATTGAAAATCCCCTCACCTATCCCTTTTTCATCTCAGGGCTCCCGGGGATTACCCGCGCAGTGTTGCCCACTGATCCAATTGAAATTCGCCAAAACGCGAGCGGCATTTTCACCCTAAGTTGCACATTCACAGCACCATGCGGACGCGCCGATGTGCTCGTTGTGTCTCATCCTCTCTTTACCATTACTGACCAAGAAGGCCGCTTTCGAATCGATGGAATTCCTGCCGATGTGGAAGCGGAGATCGTCGCCTGGCACCCACTCTTTGGAGAGAGCGTAAAAAAAGTTTGGATTGAAGCCGCAAAGACACAATTTTTGGAGTTTGAGGTGGCACCCCTTAACCCCGAACCTTCACCCACCCCACCCCCTTCGAATGCTGAAGAGAGCATACTCCACTAGTTCCAATTTTTG
>JANWYL010000172.1 GCA_025056955.1 Sandaracinaceae bacterium
GCTTCGCCATTGAGGCGCCGAGGAAATGCCGTGGATCCCCGCTCCATGGCCATGCTCCATGTGCTTTCCCCACTGCCAGTGCAGCCGCTTCGATAAATATCGAGCTCAAGGCGCTGGATGGCTTCAGTTAAAGCCGCCTCTAGCGTAAGTTCCCATGGCAACCTGTCAATCGTCGCGCTCCTACATTGCCCATTCATGCAGTGGTTGGAAGAGCAAGCACGAGGAGCGCCGTCCAGAGGATCCAAAACGAGGCGGATGGGGCTGCTTCGCGAACGCGTAAATTCCACACAACCTCGGGCCACAACCCGACAATTCCGATCCCTCGCCTCTGCCTCAAGGCCATAGCGACTGCGGCCAAGACGCAAGGGAGTTTCCCTCTGATATAGGCCGTCCTCTTCTTGGCTTTCCGAAAAAGCCTCACTCGCCGACCACAAGGTGGAAGCCCGAGCGATACAGCCCCCTTGGAGCACGCGGGTTTCAAGCCACGCGATCGATTCGATCGGCACGTTTCTCGAGAAAGCGACTTCAAAGCGCAGGGGCGGCGTTTCACTGCACCCAAGCGCAGCCCAAAACACAGGGATCCACAAGCCAGGCCTTGACTCTTGAAGAAAACCCATGTTCCTAACCAACGGTGCCCCCTTTTTTAGGCGTAAGCAACCTTTCCTTGGCAATCATGTGGCCAAGCCAAGGCCTAGGCCCTAAAAAAAAGAGCATCGCAATCACAGCCCACGCAAAGCCACTCATCCAGGTCGGCCACGATGGAGCTTGAAAGCGCAGGCGAATCCGATGATCACCTGGGGGAAGACGCACGCCGATTAGGGCATTTGGGCGGCGCGTGATTTCGGCCTCTCTAGGTCCTCTTTCGAGCCTCCACCCTGGAGAAAAGGCAACGGCAACCGATACTTCGTGAGCTTGCGCAGCACCTTGGACATCGAACTCGATGACTCCATCTTTGTAGCCAATCCACTTGACAAGAACGCGGGGGTCACTGCTTCTCACCCACCCCGGAAAAGGCCGTTCAATCACAACGAAGGGGGGAAATTCCGCGATAACCCTGTACTGGGGAGCCCAGCGGGAGAGGGCATTTATGGTTTCCTGATCAACAGCCACAACCACCTCCGCAGCCAAATCATTGAGCCTTTGATCGATGAGTGCCCGCTTTTCATTTGTGACAGCAGTCCCCACAAAAGGCCCCACAAAGGCCGAAAGCCATGTGTCAGTACCAAGAGGAACCAGGGAATAGTAGCTCCCCACTGCATGTACTCCCGCGCGGATTGGCAAAATCGCAAGGGCATGCCCACCTCCCAAAGGCAGAGGAAGCGACCCAAAAGTGTTTTGCACATAAACTCGCCCTCGAATCATGGAAGCCCGCTCAGCAAACCATTTGAACAACCCCTCAAGCTGCGGGTCGACTTCATCCTTGCGGTGCAAGCCAATTTCTCTTTCAAAAAATTCGGCTCGCCCCTTGATCCAGCTCCCCCCAGCAAAAAGCACGAAAGCCAAGGCCACCCAATGCAAATGGTGTTTGAAGCCCTTTTCGGGCAAGGCTTTGGCGAGGCACAAGGCCACAGGAACAACGAGGAGGGTGCGCGGAAAAATGAGGATCCGCCAGGGAATGGGGCCAAGCCAACGGTTGTTGGGCCAAAGAGCAGCGCGCGAAAGAAAGGCCACCACAAAAATCGCAAAAGCCCAGCTCAGTACCCACTCTTTTAACTCCTCTTCTGAACAGCGGGGGAGGAAAACAATTGATGACGCAGCCAAAAAAATCAACAAAAGATCTGGCAACTCCACGCTTCCTTCCAAAAGAATGCGACCCAAATCGTAATTCGCTTCAAGAAAGGGGCGAAAGAAAATCTGGGTATTCACAAGCCCTGGATAGAGCACTGGGTAGACATCTCTCCGATCAAAAAGCAGGGCTGCAGTGAGCCAGTAGTGAGCGCTTGCCAAAGCACCGAGCAGAGAAGCACACGCAATGACCAAAATCTCCAGAAAATGGGGTGGTCTTGCAATGGCCAACATAAGGCAGCGCATGCCGATGAGGGCAACGACTGCATGGATCGCAAAGCTATGGGTCAGGCCGATCAGCCCAATCAAAAGAGCCAGCCTGGGCAAGGCCGCCCAACCAAGGGGGGCATGCAATTCCTTGAAAAGCAAAAGGACCAGGCCAATCGAGATGCCAAAGGTCCACATCCCCGAAAACACCCCACTCGGCCCCGTGATCAACAAGCTCTGATTTTGGGCCAACCACGCAGCAAGCAAAGCCACAGGCAATGGTGCCAAGCGCCTGGCCACCTCAAGCGCACAAAGGCCAATCACCGCATGCCCAAAAACCGTCCAAAAGAGATGGTTCACCCAGCCCGGTACTCCGAGCGCAACGAGTCGAGCAGCAATCCCGTACCACAGGGGAGAATGCAAAAAACCCAAGGGAAATCCCGCAAAAGCGAGATCGCTCCATCCGCTCGAGTTGCGACCAAGGTCAATGGTCTCAGCGATATGGGCCGAGTGATCCAGGTAGTAGCGCCAGCCTCCCTCCCAAAGAGGACGGGCCAAAAACAAGGAAGAGATGACAATAAGCAAACGCGCAAGATGGATCATGGTGCAACAAGAAGAGACGCAAACTCGAACTCAAACCCGAGTGGAAAAAACCCCCAGGCCCTCACCTTCCTTCCCTCTCCTCGTATGGGCGAATCGATAGGATCCCAATCCTTTTGGAAGACACGACTTGCCCATCGGAAATACCCTCTTGGCGAATCCCCTCTGGTGTGTCTACCGCAACGTGGATCAACCACTCGGAAGGAGTGGGTGTCTCAAGAGGCACAACGACAGAAGCCACATCGCGCAAAAGCTCCCCCCGCTTCCATTGGGTGGTTGGGTAACGGCCGTTGATTGGAATGTGAATACCGTGAAAATCAGGTGGCGCTGGGGTTGGCCCCGTGAACCAAATCACGATCTTGTACTCATCCTTCATGGGTGCGATGCAACGCAAGTAGCAGGTGATTCGAAAAATTTCCCCTGGGTGCAAAGGTTTTGGTGGGGTCTCGCAAGCCACTATCTCCAACCGATCCTTATAAAGCAAATGCACGGGAGTGGCATGAGGTGGTATGCCCTTTACCCGAAAGCGGGCGATATAGGCTTCGTCGGTTCGGTTTTCAAGGCGGCTATTGCGAGCCACCCATGCCCTCAAAAGATCCCGAAGCATGCGCGCCGTAGGGTCCCTTATGATATTCGTGGTTTCTCCTGGATCGCGGCTGAGATCAAAGGCTTGGAAGCTCCCACGGCGCAGATCCCAAATCACCGTGTGATCGCCACGCCGTACTTTGCGCACATCGTTCGGGAAGGGCCCTTCGGCAATGAGCTCAGCAAAAATGGGCCTTTTGGCATCGCATTCCTTGAGGGTGGCCAAAAGGCTTCTGCCAGAAATTGGAAGAGGTGATCGGATGCCAGCCAAGTTCAAAATGGTGGGCATGATGTCGAGCAAGGCCACGGGGCAATTGTTTCGCTCCCCAGGAGGTGTCACGCCAGGCACGCGGAGAAAAAGCATGGCAGCCAGTTGATCTTCGTAGAGAGAACTCGCATGAAAGTAGATCCCATGGTGGGCTCCAAAGGCCTCTCCATGATCAGAAGCAAGGATAACAGCCGTGTCCTCCGCTAATCCCAACTCTTCAAGCCCCTTTAGTAACCGACCTACTTCTTTGTCTGCATAAAAAACCTCCGTGTCATAGCGACCAGCCACATCGTCACCAAAAAGGGAAGGCCTCCCATCAGAAAGGTAGGGCTCGTGAACGTTCATGAGATGCACCCACACCAAAAAGGGAGAATTCTCCTTCCGAAGGCGCTCGAGCGCCTCAAGGGCTAAATTCACTGGCTCTTCCCGCAGTCCCCTTAATTCGTTGCTCTGGTGCACCCGTTCAAAGCCTTGAAAAAGGCCATGGAGCCGCTTGAAGTAATTCGTGCCAATATAAGCCTCAGTTTTGTAGCCCTGCGCTTGAAGCAGCTCAGGAAAAGTGATGTTCTCCTGAAGAATTTCGGGCCAAAAGTATTGATCGCCACGGGCGATCTCGCTGGGATAAACGCCAACCAAAATGCTTGGGATTGCAAGCACCGAGCGCGAAGACTGCGACATCACCTCGGTGAATTGCACCGCCTGTGCTGCAAATGCATCGATGTGCGGGGAGGTTTGGCGTTTGTAGCCATTCACACCTAGGTGGCCCCGATGAAGGGTATCAACTGTAATTAAAAGCAAGTTAAATGGTCGTTCCCTCTTCGGAAGGGGGACCATCTCACCATCACCCCTTGGTGCAACATCAGGAGCACCATCCCCAGCAAAGCAATCCGCATCTATTCCATCTCCTTCTTCGTCAAATGCACCAGGGTGAATGGATGCATTCCAATCGTTGCAATCACCGCCACCAAAAAGGGATGCAAAACCATCCCCATCCATGTCCAAAAAGCGCCGATAGATGTCAAGCAATCTCCCCCCCCATACGCTGCTTTCCTCAATGAAAATGCGGCTCTCCTCTGGTATCCCGTAAGAAAAAGCAGATACCCAAAAGAAGCAAAAGGAAGCACCTACGGTAACTCCTGGCACACGGGGCAAACGCCTCCAAAGCCATGAGCTCATGTATCCAACCACCACCCATATCACCACGGCAACCAGGGGCCAAAGCAGGCGGAGGGGGGTATAAACCAAAATCAAAGTCGCCTCGCGCTGGGCATAGGCAAAAGCCAATGCTCCAACAGCGATCAACAACAAGGAAAAAGCAGGCGTGGAAAGCCAAGAAAAGTGCGGGACGAGACGCTCGCAAAGAAAATCCAAGAGGGTGCGAATCGCAGGCAATACAACCAGCAAACCAATCGCGCTTGCCCCAGCAGCTCCAGCCACACTCCAAGGCTGTGCGAAATGGTTGAGCGCCAACCACGTCACGCCACCAACCATTCCAAAAGCAAGCGTACCCATGATGATCCTCGCCCACATGCGCGCCACACGGCGAGGGGATAAGGAGAGAAGGGTCTTTGGAAAACGGATGACCATGAGCACAGCCGACCAGCCTGGCACCTTTGCGGCCACCCGCTCAATCAACCAAAGCAAGATCCCTGTAACCAAAGCGATGGGCAAATAGAGGGCATATAGGTGAAAAACAGCGATCCCACCCCACCATCCCACATATCCACCTTCAAAGAAGGCGACGAGCGCTTCAAAAAGACCCAAGAAAAAAGCCACTACGCACCATGTGGCAGTATGTCCAACCCACCTGGCAATCCCATTCCACTCACCCCCTATCGGAACAGCTAAAGTCGCCGTGCCCGCTTCCTTACCAAAGGCCACGGGAGGTGATGAATAGGAGACCCGCGTTTGAGTCATTCGACAGTGATCTCCGCAAGCCCTCCACCAAAGTTATACCATGAATGCACCTCAAAACGCACCCTGTCAACACCTTCAACAGCATTCCCTAGCTCATGGGTAATCCATTGTGGGCTAACGCTAAACTCGGTATGCCCGTTGAAGGACTTCACCTCCTTCCCTTTTGCAAAAACCTTGAGCGTGTAGTCAATCGTTGCACGGTCGTTATATGGAGGGTTGTGGGTGTTCAGGATCTTTACCTTTGATATGGTACGGGGTGGGTTGATGGTGATTTCAAACCACCCGCGCGTGTGATCGGGCAAAAGCCACGAGGTGTCTGGATTTCCATCAAGAGCCTTTGATGGCTCGTAGTCTGGGTGGTTGTTGAAGTAAGAAGATGCCCGTGCGTGAATCCCCTCTGGAACATGAAAGGCAAGGTAAAGCCCCACAACTCCAGCAAAAAAAGCAAACCCAGCAATCCCGCTTCGCACAATGCGCTTGACGAAAATTTCCCTTGGCAAAATTGAAACTTCTCCCAGGGAACGGGCAACGATAAGCCGGACGTCAACAAGGGCTTCAAAGAGCTCCCCATGCGCTGGGCTCACTTCGCTGTCAAGAAGAGGCAATTTCATGGCCTCAATTTTTGACTTCGCCTCTTGAATGCGCCTGAGCGCGCCTTCGCCTTTGTTCCTCACTTGAATAAAACGCTCAAAAACAGCAAAAGGCACCTTGTGAGCAGAAGGCACCTCCATCGCTTTGGCTGCATTTTCCCCTCCTCCGCCCTCTCTTTGTTCTTGCCCTCTTCGATCCGAGCCATCAAGCTGCTCCCCAACGCCTTCAAACCAAACACGCACTGCTTCGCCCATGCGCTCCAATCCATCAAGCATGAGGCGAAGGGCTTCGGCAGGATGCCCAGCAGCCCAAAGCGACTCTGCTGCCTCGGCGCGCTGACGAGCGAGATCTCCCAACTCGCGCACCTTCTTTCGCCACTCATCTGTAAGTCGGGATGCATCTTTCGCTGCGCGCCTCAAAGTGAAAAACTCAACCACTGGGGTTAAAATTGCCTGCACCATGGAAGCCTAATCAAGGGCGGTTAGGGTAATTGGCTAGGCATTATGCCACAAGTGAAAAGGTATTCAAGCCGCAACCAACTGCACAATTTGGTTATGCACCCTGCACTGCACACTTCTCTCAAAGCAATCCTCAAAGCCATTGATTCGCACGCCAACAATTCGATCCAAATCTCGAAAGGGTGTTTTCATGAATTTGCCAAGCACATCGGCCCAACAAAGCGGTAACAACCTTCGCAACCGCTTTTTTGTTGGTATTTTTTCGCGTCACGCATTGATATGGTGGGGAGTCGCTTTTGCGTTTTTGCTTGGCGCTTGGGCGCGACTCAGCACCTCCCAATGGGGGCTCCCATTCCGCTACCACATCGATGAGCTCGGTTTTGT
>JANWYL010000173.1 GCA_025056955.1 Sandaracinaceae bacterium
GCAAGCTGATGAATCGGGTTTGCCCCCGCTTCAGCAATATGATATCCACTAATTGAAACAGAATAAAAATTTCTGATCTTGTTTTTGATGAAGAATTCTTGCACATCACCCATCATGCGAAGTGCAAAATCAATTGAAAAAATACAAGTGTTTTGTGCTTGATCCTCTTTGAGGATGTCTGCCTGCACCGTCCCCCTTACTTGCTGAAGCGCTTTGGCCTTGATTTCTTCATATTCAGAAGGCAAAAGCAATGATTTGACGTCTCTCCAACGGGCTCCTCGATTGCGGTCAGGTTGATAGACCTGCTCAGGGGCAATGTTGAGCCTCCCCTTTTCTCTTAAGTACTTTCGGACCTGCTGCCGGATTGCAGCATTGAAGAAGAATGCAAGAATGGTTGGTGCAGGGCCATTGATGGTCATCGATACACTGGTCGATGGATGACAAAGATCAAAGCCAGCATAAAGCTGCTCGGCCTCTTCAACAGTAAAGATTGAAACCCCACTTTCCCCAATTTTTCCAAAAATATCCGGCCGCTCGTCTGGGTCTTCACCGTATAATGTAATCGAATCAAACGCTGTTGAAAGGCGAGCATAGGGCTGCCCATCAGCAAAAAAATGAAAACGCCGATTTGTTCGTTCTGCTGGCCCCTCACCCGCAAACATTCTGGTTGGGTCTTCGTTGGTTCGCTTAAATGGAAATACGCCGGCAGTATATGGAAAATCACCAGGTACTCCCTCTAACAATCGGTAAAGCAGCTTATCTTCAGCACCACTCAAACGTGGAATCGCAACTTTTGGTATCGCAATATCCGATAGTGACTTTTTTGTGGTTTCAACCTGTACTTTCGTTCCCCTCACCTCGTATTCAAAAATCTCTTTTTGATAGCGCTCAGCCCATTTATCCCATTCACGAAGCATTTTTGCATTCTCTGGCTCAAGTTGGCTGAGCAGGCGATCATGCTCTTGCATGAGGGCATGCAGCTCAGAAGATGCATCTATACCCAACTCCCCAAATGCTTCAAATTTTTTGGCTGGCCCTCCGAGCTTGGCAATAGCAATTTCCAGTGCCTCGATATCAGATGCGAGCTTTGCTTGTTCCCGAACCCAATTTCGATATTTCCTGCATGTCTCAGCAATTTCACTTAAATACCGCTCGCGATGCGGAGGAACAATATCATAGTGATGATCTGTCACTCGGCGCGCATCAGGTTGATATCGGCTTTTCCAATTCAAACCGTGCTTTTGATTCAAATGTGCAATCAGATGAGCGTAAAGTGCATCCACCCCTGGATCGGCAAATCGCGCTGCATTTGTGCCAAATACCATAAGCTCTTCCAAACGTCCAGGTGGAGTGCGCCGATAACGAGCAACCTGCCTTCTCACATCTCGCAAAGCGTCGAGCGAGCCTCTTTTCGTGAATTTGTTGATCGCAATCATGTCTGCGTATTCGATCATCGCAATCTTTTCAAGCTGGCTCGGCGCACCGTACTCCGCCGTCATGACATAAATTGTGACGTCGGCGACTTCTGTAATTGCGCTATCCCCTTGCCCAATCCCCGCAGTCTCAACGAAGATCAAGTCAAAATCATGCGCTTGAAGCACTGGAAGAAGCCTGCTAACGGCCCCTATTTCAGAACCGCTTCGAGTGGCAAGCGAACGAAGAAAAACACGCGAGCGCCCATTGGAATCAAGTGGCGCAATGGATAAGCAATTTATCCGAATCCGATCGCCTAAAAGAGCCCCCCCTGTCTTTTTCCTCGTTGGATCAACGCAAAGAATCGCCACTCTTTTTTCAGGAAAATCGATCATAAATCGGCGCACAAGCTCGTCAGTCAGTGAGCTTTTACCAGCACCCCCTGTCCCAGTGATGCCCACAACAGGAGCCCGATAAGGAGGCAGAGGAGGCGAAAAGAGGCCTTGCTCTGCAAGCGTCAGCTGACGAGCCAGCTTGAGATCAAGTGCTGCCTCCGGTGTGGTGATTTGGTTAAGCAAGGGGAAATCACAAAGCTCCATGACAAGGTTGATCATCCCCTGAAGGCCCATGGCGCGGCCGTCTTCTGGGGAGAAAATGCGGTCAATTCCCCGGCGGTGAAGCTCTTCGATTTCCTTTGGTACGATCACCCCCCCTCCCCCCCCCACAATCCGAACGTGGGCGGCTCCCATGGCATTGAGGCGCTCGCGAAGATAGGTGAAGTACTCCATGTGCCCCCCTTGGTACGAAGTAAGGGCCACACCTTGAACGTCCTCCTGAATGGCCGCCTGAACCACTTCGTCAACCGAGCGGTTGTGTCCGAGGTGGATGATCTCCGCTCCTGTGGCCTGCATGATGCGCCGCATGAGATTGATTGCGGCATCGTGACCATCAAAGAGAGCAGCAGCCGTTACAATCCGAACAGGGTGCTTGGGTTCATAGGGGGCAGGCTCAGGCATGATGTAAACATACCACACCCCGCTGGGGGCGCGATGGAATTCCTTTCTCAAAGCTGCCTGACGATTCGAACTGTTTCGTTAGGAGGGACATCGACTGGGATCTCGATCATGCGGCCATCGGGAGTGCGCAAGCCCACAATGTGGCGTCCAGAACTGACTCGAAAATCTCGAAGCGGTGTGTTTCGGCCCGTATCACGCCCATCGATGAATACCCGAGCCCACGGCAATGTTTGGATTTGAAGCATTCCTTGTCCAGAAGATGCGGCCGGCCGCTGCTGGGTTGAAGCAGGCGTTGGGGTTGCAGAAGCTTGGGCAGGCTCCAGTTTGCGCGGAGGAGGGGGACGAAGTGGTGGCTCGATTTTTTGAGGAGCACGAGCAGGCGTTTGAGAAGAAAGCGCAAACGAAGCAGGCTCAGCACCCCGTGGTGGAGGAGAAGAGCGAGTTGCCTGCATTTGTGGAGGCCCCGAAGGCTGAGGTTGAGAGGGTTTGATCGAGGAAACGCCCTTCCCCTCCTGCCCTGAGGCCACCTTCTGCGATACCTCCTTGGAACCACCTCCCGTCCCACCAGGGAGTGACGGCTCCTGTGCAGAAGGAGAAGCTTCCGAGGCAGGAGCACTGCCAGCTGCCTGAGGAGGGGACGCCTGTGAAGGGAGGGCCTCTGCACCAGGAGGCGCTTGCGCCGCAGGTGAAGGCTGGGGCAAAAGGGTGAGGTCAAGAAAAACAACGGCCTTGGGAGTCAGGTTGACTTTTCGTTCGAGCTCCTGAAACCCTGGATGGCTCACGCGAATCGTGTATTCTCCAGGCTCCATTTCCAAACGGAGAGGAGCCTTGCCTTTGCTTTGACCGTTCACCCACACGGAAGCAGCCGATGCTTCGCTTGGCGAGATGCGAACCTCAACCACACCAGAACTTGGGGCAGAAATGAAAAACCAAGCCACTCCCACCATCGCAATCCCAAAAACTGCCGCAGCCCCCATAAGCAGAATGGAGAGAGGCAGTTTTTTAGAGACACCAGATGGCAACTCGACATGCCGGGTCTCCGCAGGAGCACCAGAGGTCGCTGGGGTTTCTGCTTGAGGAACTGCTCCAAAAGGCTCCACAAGCGGCACAGCGCCTGATGGGTTGACAGACTCAGGCGCAGAAAGGGCTTGGGCCACTTGAGGGCCGCTGACCGCTGCTCCAACTGCCGGGAAACCTCCCGTGCGCCTCCCACCACCAGGAGGAGGGAAGGGAGCAGGACGGGTGCCGTGAAATGGAGCAGGGCTTGGCTCTGGGGATGAGGATGAAAAGGAAGATGGGGAAGGATGTGGCTCGCGTTCCTCAAGTTCTTCAAGTGAAAAGAAAATTTGGGTTGGCTGTTGCTCAAGAGCGCCCATCTTGCTTTCGCCTCCCTCCTGCAGCTCGAAGGGAGAAGGGGTCATGACCGTGGCCTCGCCCGCAAGCTCTTCCCCTTCGTCACTTGTTGAAGGAGAAGGCATCGAAGAAACAAAGGCCTGCGGAGGCCCCATCTTGGCGATCGCCTCAAGGCGTTGCTTTTCCTTTGCCATTTCAGCGGCAAAGGCTGTGCGCATCCACGCCGCAAGCTTCGAAGTTCCAAAGGGGGGCTTTTCCTTGGCAATGAATCGCTGGAGGGCTTCTTGCATCTCGCCAGCGCTCTGCCACCTTTGCTCCACATCCCGAGCAAGCGCCTTCATGACAATCTCTTCCAGTTCTTTTGGAATATCAGGCACCCGCAGTGAAAGGGGCGGCACTTGAGCGTTCCTTACTTTTTCAAGAGTTGAAAAATCGCTCTCCCCAACAAACAAGCGTTCGGTCGCCAACATCTCGTAAAGGCACGTGCCAACAGCAAAAATGTCTGAACGATGGTCAATTGGAAGGCCCCGCACCTGCTCGGGACTCATGTACCCAAACTTGCCCTTGAGGACGCCCGCTTGGGTATGGGTGCTGCGAGAGGCAGCCTTGGCGATCCCAAAGTCGATCATCTTCACGTGTCCCTCGTACGAAATTAAGCAATTTTGAGGGCTCACATCGCGATGAATGATGTTGAGGCTTCGGCCTTGCTTGTCCTTCTTTCGGTGAGCATAGTCCAAGGCCTCACACATCTTTGCGGCAATCCACGCTGCCATCGATGGTGGCATGAGCTTTCGCATTTTCCGGAAGCGATTCATCACTTGGAGCAAATCTTTGCCCCAGACGTATTCCATCGCGATGTAGTGGGAATCGCCGATTTTTCCGAGCTCGTAAATCGGAACGATGTTTGGGTGGGTCAATTGCCCCGCAATTTTTGCTTCATCGATAAACATCTGGATGAACTCGGGGTCCTCAGCCATGGTTGGAAGGATGCGCTTGATGGCCACGATCTTCTCGAATCCTTCCGCCCCAAAGGCCTTTGCCGTGTACACTTCGGCCATGCCACCTACTGCGATCCGGTCAACCAGTAGGTACTTCCCAAAAGGAATCACGCGCTCTGGAACGCTTGCTCCTTGAAGCTCGGCCATTGGCTTTGCCTAAACGAAAAGCAAAAAAGGCACTTGGCTCTAGGATGGCCCAGGTAAATCAAAAAATTCAACAACCAATTTCAGGGTTTAGCCTTTGTGTGGTCTGGAGACCATGGTCAATAGACCACATATCAAATCCTCTTCGGCGAATCTGGGCAATTCGCTCACAATAGTCGACGTCTTCCCTCCACAACATCCGGGCCCGCTTTTGGATGATTGGACGGAGCCACCTCCCTGCCAAAGGCAACCACGAGATCACAGACCACCGATCGCTCGTTGCCAGTGTCGCCTCAATAATCGCCGTACGCCCGGCATCGATGGGCGTGGCATGGGTCTCAACCACCGAACCAATGCCTTCGCC
Source organism: Sandaracinaceae bacterium (assembly GCA_025056955.1). Taxonomy (GTDB): domain Bacteria; phylum Myxococcota_A; class Polyangia; order Polyangiales; family Sandaracinaceae; genus JANWYL01. The sequence continues at coordinate 5,289 of JANWYL010000173.1, forward strand.
GGCAACGATGGTCATGACGATCGTCCTCGCGTCTGGACAATCGAAGCGTGCGTCCACTTCGATGCCGAGGCGGCCAAAAATCCGGTAAACAACCCGCACAGTGATGTGATCCGGGCCTTCATCAACCACGTAGAGCCGAGCGAAGCTGTGGGGGTGAAAGTGAACTCCGTGCCATGGATCGAGGCGATTCGCCAACACATCTCGCGCTTCACATCTTGCTTCCATCCGAATCGTCGCATCCAGAAAACGAGCAGGACGTTTGGGAAGCTTGGGGCAAGGCGATGGCGGATCTCGCTCTGTGCAGAGCTCAGGAATTTGGATCCAAGCGAGCACTCCATCATCGAAAACCCTGAGTTGATTGGCTGGCCGACCTGAAGAAGCACCAACAACTGGTAGCCCGTGCCACGGGCAGAGAATTCGACCTCCTTCGTCGATCCGTCCTTTGCTCAGCTCTGCACCCATATGAGGGCAAAAATCGTCGGCCACCCGCAACCCTTCCTTCCCTGGAACCCCACACCACCACGTGACCACTTCTCGCCCTGCAACCAAGTATTTCCGAGGCCTTTCCTTTATTGCTCTTATTGCATCGAGAACCACCCAACCACCTGTCGGCTTTGCAAGGGCACGCTCCAACATGGCAGCGATGCGCTTTGGATCAGCCTGACGCCAGTCTGGGAGCCAGTTACGGGGCAAATCAGCCCCAGAACCGTCAGCGCGCCTCATCATCGCAGGATCCCGTCCGATCAACCAGAGCCGCTCACTCATGGGCAAGCTTTTTGGAGCCAAACGCGCTAAGCCGCAACATGATTCTTGTCAGGTAAGATTGGCCTTTGCTGATGAATCAAGCACTCACAAAACCACAAGGTGTAAGCGACGAATACCCAGCCACACCTCTCCAAGTTGGGATGGTGCTCAACTCCGAACGCTCTCCATCTAAGGGTGTCGAGATCGAGCAGGTGGTGATCGAACTTGAGCGTCCGGTAAAAATCGACGAGCTTCAAAGCGCCTTTGAGCAGGTAAGTCAAAGGCACCCGGTTTTGCGGAGCGCTTTCCGTTGGGAGGTCAACCAAAGCCAGCCAACCCTCATTCAATATATCACCGCTTCTGCACCCATCGAGATCACCCATATCCATCCTCAAGATTTTGAACGCTTTCTCCTAGAAGATCGCCAACGAGGGTTCGAGCTTCATCGCCCGCCTCTCCAACGTGTCACTCTCATTGACACCCAAGGTGATGGGGATGGTGATTGCTTCATATGGACTTTCCACCATGCAATTTTAG